>NZ_JBFBAO010000322.1:0-8186 GCF_040682255.1 Micromonospora sp. NPDC051296
GCCCACTCCAGCGCTCCGGCCGGATGTGTTGTTACATCCCCGGTGTCATATTTCGTCGCCGGTGGTTCGCGACTTTCGTAGGTGTTGGGCCTCGTGGCGTGTGCCGGTGCGGGCCAGGGGTACGCGGCCCGGGCCCGAGGTACCTATCTGGGAGGTGAACCGTGGCCACGATGGTGAAGGAGCCGGCGAGTCCGGTGAAGGACAAGAACTACGACCTGATCCATGCACTGCAGATGTCGCTGGAACAGATCTGGCGGCTGGAGACGTACATCGCCGACGCGGACGCGCGGGGCGACACGGAACTGGCCAGCTGGTTCCGGAAGATGCAGGAGAACAACCGCAAGGCGGGCGAGCAGGGCAAGCAGATGCTCTCCGCGCGCATCCAGCGGGAGAACGGCTGACCTGCGCGTACGCGGTGGACCGGGTGGGACGTTCCCCTCCCGGTCCTCCCGCTGCCCGCGCCGACGTTCTCCGGGGTCGCCGGTGCCGCTGGTAGCGTGCGCTCGATGGGAAAGACGCTGCCAAGGATCGCCCGGTCACGGGGCACGCTGGCGGACCTGCTCTCCGGACGCAGCAACGGCATCGGGCTGATCCGGCTGGCGCTGGCCCTCGCCGTCGTCGCGTCACACGCCAAACCCCTCGGTTTCGGCGCCAGCGACCTGGGCCATCACCTGTTCGGCGGGCAGACCAACGTCGGCACGATGGCCGTCTACGGCTTCTTCGTGCTCTCCGGGCTGCTGATCACCCGTAGCGCCCGCCGGGCCAGCCTGGGCCGCTACCTCTGGCACCGTGGCCTGCGAATCTTCCCCGCGCTGTGGGTGTGTCTGCTGGTCACCGCCCTGCTGGTGGCCCCGCTGGTGGCGCTGCGCGAGAACGGCACCGTCACCGGGTTCTTCGACAACCCGTGGGAGCGGGGTGGTCCGCTGGCCTACGCCCAGGCGAACTGGTGGACCGGCGTACGGCAGTACGGCATCGACGGACTGCTGGTCGAGACCACACCGTGGGGGCGCAAGGTCGGCTACAGCGTCTTCAACGGCGCGCTCTGGTCGCTGAAGTACGAGATGCTCTGCTACCTCGCGGTGGCCCTGCTGGCCGTGACCGCCGTACTGCGCCAGGCCCGGCGGTTCGTGCTGGCGTTGACGCTCGCCCTCTACGCGGCGGTCGCGCTGAACTGGTGGAGCACCGGACGGTGGAGCGGCCCGGCCGAGACGGTCCGCGGGAGCGTCGAGCTGCCGCTGCTCGGCAGCGCCAGCTACCACTGGCTGCTCTACCTGGGCCTCCTCTTCGCCCTCGGGGCGAGCTTCGACCTCTACCGGGACCGGGTGCCGGTCAACGACCTGCTGGGCCTCGGCTCGGCGGTGGTGCTGGCGCTGTCCCTGCTGGTCGGCGGCTTCACCGTGCTGGGCCTGCCGGCCTACGCGTACCTGCTGATCTGGCTGTCGGTGCGGATGCCCCGCCGGCTGCACGCGGTGGGCCGCCGCAACGACTACTCGTACGGCATCTACATCTACGGGTTCGTCGGCCAGCAGGTGATGGCGAGTCTGGGCTGGAGCCGCTGGGGCCTCGGGCCGTTCGTCCTGCTGTCGGTGGCCGTGGCCTGGGCGGCGGCGTTCCTGTCCTGGAAGCTGGTCGAGCGGCCCGCGCTGCGGCTCAAGGACTGGACCCCGGCGCTGCTGACCCGCCCGCCGGTGCCCGCTGTCGCGCCTCGGGTCCCGGCCACCGGGCACGAGGGTCCCGGTGGCCGGTCCGGCGTCGTCGCCCAACGGCCGGGGCCGGCGGTGGACGCGCCGACCGACGAACTCCCGCGGCTCGGCGCCGGTCGGTAGTCCGCTAACGCCGGCCAGCCCGTCGTACCCTTCAGGCGTGGCGACGGCGGCCGAGGAGATCCAGGTGGGGCAGCGGGTGGTCCGCGTCTCCAGCCCGGACAAGCCGTACTTCCCGCAGCGCGGGTTGACCAAGCTCGACGTGGTGCGCTACTTCCTCGCCGTCGGTGACGGCATCCTGCGCGCACTGCGGGACCGGCCGACCATGCTGGAACGGTGGCCCCGAGGGGTCTTCGAGGGTGCGACCATCGCCACCCGGCAGGACAACCGGGGCGACGCGTTCTACCAGAAGCGGGTGCCGGCCGGCGCGCCCGACTGGGTGGGCACCGCGCACATCACGTTCCCCAGCGGCCGGACGGCCGACGAGGTCGCGCCGGGGGAGCTGGCCGTGGTGATCTGGGCGGTCAACCTGGGTACGCTGCGCTTCCACCCGTGGCCGGTGAACCGGGCCGACGTCGAGCGGCCGGACCAGCTGCGGATCGACCTGGACCCGATGCCCGGTGTGGGCTTCGACCAGGTGGTGCCGGTGGCGCACGAGGTGCATGGCTTCCTCGACGAGCTGGGCCTGGCCGGCTACCCCAAGACCACCGGCGGGCGCGGCCTGCACGTCTACGTCCCGATCGAACCCCGGTGGAGCTTCGGCGACTGCCGGCGCGCAGTGCTGGCGCTCGGCCGCGAGATGCAGCGCCGCCGCCCGGACCTGGTCACCACCACCTGGTGGCGCGACCAACGGGACCGGCCGGTCTTCGTCGACTACAACCAGATGGCGCGGGACCACACGATGACCTCGGCGTACTCGATCCGGCCCACCCCGGCGGCGCTGGTCTCCGCGCCGCTGGACTGGGCCGAGCTGGACGACGCCCGGCCGGAGGACTTCGACGTCACCACCATGCCGGGCCGGTTCGCCGACCGGGGCGACCCGCACGCCGGCCTGGACGGGCGGCGCTTCTCGCTGGACGCGTTGCTGGAGCTGGCCGACCGGGAGGGCCTGGCCGCCCCACCCGAGCGCTGAGCCGCCCGCCGTACCGGCGCGGCCGGCGGCCCGGCTCCGGTCAGGCCCACGGGCTGCGCACCCCGTGGTACTCCTCGAAGACCAGCCAGCTGCGGGTGGACAGCACCCCGGCGATGCGCTGCACCCGGTCCAGCACCACGTCCCGCAGCGTGGCGTTGTCCGGGGCCCGGACCAGGGCCAGCACGTCGTGCTCGCCGCTGAGCAGCGCGACGTGCTCGACGTAGCGCACCTGGGCCAGCTCCGCCGAGACCTCCCGCCAGGTGTCCTGGCGGATCGTCAACGCGATGTACGCCGAGGTGCCCAGCCCGGCCGGCTCCGGGGCGACCCGCGCGGCGAACCCGGTGATCACCCCGTCGCGCAGCAGCCGCTCCACCCGCGCGTAGGCGTTGGTGCGGGACACGTGCACCCGGTCGGCGAGGGTACGGATGGAGATCCGGCCGTCGCGGGCCAGCTCGTCGAGGATGCGCCGGTCCACCTCGTCGAGGGCGGGGGCCGATCGTCCCGTTCCACCCCGCAGGCCCGGCCCCTCGGCGGTCTCCTGGCCCATCGCTGCCTCCCTTCGGTGCCATTCATCCCGCGTTCACCGGGCATCTTGAGTCAATCATCCGACACCAGGAGCATAGGGCCACCACACGTCCAGGAGGTTCCGCCGTGACGACCACCCCCCAGGCGGCCCGCAAGGCATCCCCACGGAAGCGCAAGCCGGCCACCCCGGCCGCGCCCGACCCGTCCGCCGGCCTGCTACCCCAGGCCGACCCGGTGCGGCTGCTGAGCCCGGACGGCACGCCGCTGCCGTCCCGTGCCGACTACCCCGAGCCGCCCGTCGAGGCGCTGCGCGAGATGTATCGGCGGATGGTGATCGGCCGGCGCTTCGACGCCCAGGCCACCGCGCTGACCAAACAGGGCCGGCTCGCCGTCTACCCGTCGTCCCGGGGCCAGGAGGCCTGCCAGGTCGGGGGGGTCCTCGCGCTGCGCGACGACGACTGGGTGTTCCCCACCTACCGCGAGTCGATGGCGCTGACCGCCCGGGGCATCGACCCGGTCGAGGTGCTCACCCTGCTGCGCGGCGACTGGCACTGCGGGTACGACCCGGCCGAGCGGCGCACCGCCCCGCAGTGCACCCCGCTCGCCACCCAGTGCGTGCACGCCGCGGGCCTCGCCTACGGCGAGTCGTACCAGGGGCGCGACACCGTGGCCCTGGTCTACATCGGTGACGGGGCCACCAGCGAGGGCGACTTCCACGAGGGCGTCAACTTCGCCGCCGTGTTCAAGGCACCCGTCGTCTACTTCGTGCAGAACAACCGGTACGCCATCAGCGTGCCGCTGTCCCGGCAGACCGCCGCCCCCTCGCTGGCCTACAAGGGCGTCGGCTACGGGGTGCCCAGCGAGCAGGTCGACGGCAACGACCCGGTCGCCGTGCTGGCCGTGCTCAACCGGGCGGTCGCGCACGCCCGGGCCGGCAAGGGCCCGTACCTGGTCGAGGCGCACACCTACCGGATGGAGCCGCACACCAACGCGGACGACCAGACCCGCTACCGGGACGCCGACGAGGTCGAGGCGTGGCGCGACCGGGACCCGATCGCCCGGCTGGAGACCTACCTGCGGGCCCAGGCCGTCCTGGACGACGCGGCCGTCGCCGAGATCGCCGAGCAGGCCGAGGCGTACGCCGCGCAGCTGCGCGAACGGATGAACGCCCAGCCCACCGTCGACCCGCTGAGCCTCTTCGAGCACGTCTACGCGCAGCCCACCCCGCAACTGGTCGAGCAACGTGAGCAGGTCCGCGCCGAGCTGGCCGCCGCGCAGGAGGAGGACGCCTGATGGCCACCATGACCATGGCGAAGGCGCTCAACGCCGCGCTCGCCGACGCGATGCTCGACGACGAACGGGTCGTCGTCTTCGGCGAGGACGTCGGGCAGCTCGGCGGGGTCTTCCGGATCACCGACGGGTTGCAGGCCCGGTTCGGCGACAAGCGCTGCTTCGACACCCCGCTCGCCGAGGCCGGCATCGTCGGCTTCGCCGTCGGGCTGGCCATGTCCGGGCTGCGCCCGGTGGTCGAGATGCAGTTCGACGCGTTCGCGTACCCGGCGTTCGAGCAGATCGCCTCGCACGTGGCGAAGCTGCGCAACCGCACCCGGGGCGCGCTGAGCGTGCCGATGGTGATCCGGGTGCCGTACGCCGGCGGGATCGGCGGGGTGGAGCACCACTGCGACTCCTCCGAGGCGTACTACGCGCACACCCCGGGGCTGAAGGTGGTCACCCCGGCGACCGTCGCCGACGCGTACTCGCTGCTGCGGGAGGCGATCGACGACCCCGACCCGGTGGTCTTCATGGAGCCCAAGAAGCTCTACTTCGCCAGCGCCGAGGCGGACCTGTCGGCGCGTACCGAGCCGTTCGGCCGGGCGGTCGTCCGCCGGCCCGGACGCGACGCCACCCTTGTCGCGTACGGGCCGGCGGTCCCGGTCGCGTTGGAGGCCGCCGAGGCCGCCCGCGAGGAGGGCTGGGACCTGGAGGTGGTCGACGTACGCACCATCGTGCCGTTCGACGACGCCACCGTCGCCGCCTCGGTCCGGCGTACCGGCCGCTGCGTGGTGGTGCAGGAGGCGCAGGGCTTCGCCGGGGTCGGCGCGGAGATTGCCGCCCGGGTGCAGGAGCGCTGCTTCCACGCCCTGCACGCGCCGGTGCTGCGGGTCTCCGGGCTGGACATCCCGTACCCCGCGCCGATGCTGGAGCACACCCACCTGCCCTCGGTCGACCGCGTGCTGGACGCGGTGGCCCGGTTGCAGTGGGACGACCAGCCCGACCCGCGCTGGCTGACCGAGGGCAGCGCGGCATGACCGAGCGCGTTTTCCTGCTGCCCGACCTCGGCGAGGGGCTCGCCGAGGCGGAGATCGTGCAGTGGCGGGTCGCGGTCGGCGACATCGTCACCGTGGACCAGACCGTGGTCGAGGTGGAGACCGCCAAGGCCGTCGTGGACGTGCCCTGCCCGTACGCCGGCCGGGTCGTCGCCCTGCACGGCACGGAGGGCGAGGTGCGCCCGGTCGGCCAGCCGCTGATCACGGTGGCCGAGCCGGTCGCCGACGGCGCCGGCTCCGGGGCGACCGAACCCGCCGGGCACGCCGTCTACCGCGAGGAGGAGCGGGCCGGCTCCGGCAACGTGCTGATCGGGTACGGCACCGGCCACGGCGGCTCGCGCCGGCGCCGCCGGTCCCGGCTCGCGCCCGCCGGGCACGCGCCCGGGGCGAGCGTGCCGGCCGCCGGGGCGACCCAGGCCGTTCCGGTGTCCCGGCCCGCCGCGTCACCGGCGCCCGCGCCGGACTCCGCGCCAGCCTTGCCCAGCCCGGCGTCGGTTGTGCCCGGCCCGGCGTCAGCCGGCCCCGGCCCGGTGGCGGTGCCGGCACTGGTCATCTCGCCGATCGTGCGGCGGCTGGCCCGCGAACACGGGGTGGACCTGACCACCCTGCGGGGCAGCGGCCCCGGCGGCGTGGTCCGGCGCGCCGACGTGGAGGCGGCGGCCGGTGCCCTGGCCGACGCGGCGCGGGCCGGTACCGCGGGCGTGCCGGTTCGGCTGGCCGTGGTGCCGGACCTGCCGGCGGGCCCGCCGGCGCAGCCGGCGGGGCACGCCGGGCTCGCGCCGGATGTGGTCATCCCGCTGACCGGCATCCGCAAGGCGATCGCCGACAAGCTCTCCCGCAGCCGGCGGGAGATCCCTGAGGTGACCATCTGGGTGGACGCCGACGCCACCGCCCTGCTGGAGACCCGGGCCGCGATCAACGCGGCCCGCCCGGACCGGCCGGTGAGCATCCTCGCCCTGCTGGCCCGGATCTGCCTGTCGGGGTTGCGCCGCTATCCGCAGCTCAACGCCCGGGTCGACACCGAAGGTCAGCGGATCATCCAGTCCGCCGGGGTGCATTTGGGCATCGCCGCCCAGACCGACCGCGGCCTGGTCGTGCCGGTGCTGCGCGATGCCGACCGGCTCACCACCGCGGAACTGGCGGTCGAGCTGGCGGCCACCACCGCGGCGGCCCGAGCCGGCGACCTGCCGCCGGCCCGGCTCACCGGGGGCAGCTTCACGCTCAACAACTACGGGGTGTTCGGCGTCGACGGCTCCACCCCGATCATCAACCACCCCGAGGCGGCACTGCTCGGCGTGGGCCGCATCGTCGACAAGCCGTGGGTGGTCGACGGCCAGCTCGCGGTGCGCAAGGTGACGCAGCTCAGCCTCACCTTCGACCACCGGGTCTGCGACGGCGGGGTGGCCGGTGGCTTCCTGCGGCACGTCGCCGACTGTGTGGAGCAGCCGGCGCTGCTGATCGCCGCCGTCTGATCCGCAGGGACGATCGCCGCGCCCGGCGTCCAGGACAGGACGCCGGGCGCGCTTTCGTGTCCGTCGCGACATCGGCCGTGAATGGCGCGAGCCGGGACACCGGGTCGCAGCCCGCCGCTACCGCCCGGGACAGCGTTGGGAGGCGTTTGCCGGTCGTTGCGGTGCGATTACGGAGAAACGTCTTCTGTGAAATGTGTGCGCTCTTTCGGAAATTGCGTAACCGTCGCTGCGGTGCTGGAGAGAATGTGGCGGAGGAGGACGGAGCAATAAACGGGGGGACGCATCATGGAGTTGAGGGGGCGATTGGCGCTGTTGGCGGTGACCGTCGCAGCGGCACCGCTGGCGCTCGGCGCGTGTACGAGCGACCGCAAGGAGGCCGGGCCCGCAGGGCGGGCCTCCCCGGAGTTGGCGGTGACACCGGCCGAGGGGGCGCGTGACGTACCGATCAGCGGGGAGATCGGCACCGTCGTCAAGCATGGGCGGGTCACCGCCGTACGGATCACCGACGACAAGGGGGCGACGGTCGACGCGGAGCCGCGTGAGGACGGATCCGGGTGGGTGCCGAGCAAGACGTTGCAGCCGAAGCGCACCTACACCGCCGAGGTGACCGCGACCGGCGACAAGGGTAAGACCGTCACCCGCAAGACAACCTTCACGACCCAGCCGAAATCGTCGAAGCAGGCTATCACCAGCACGATGTATTTCGCCGGTAATCGGACGTACGGTACGGCGATGCCGGTAACCGTCGCCTTCGACCCGCCAATTCCGAAGGAGGCCAGGACGGATGTGCAGCGGCGATTGTTCGTGAAGACGGACCCGCCGCAGCCGGGCACCTGGTCCTGGGTTGGCGACGGTAGCCAGGTCTATTACCGGGCGCCCGATTTCTGGCGACCCGGCACGACGATCAGCGTCCGGGCGGCGCTGGAGGGCCTGCCGATCGGCAAGGAGCGCGTCGGCGACGCCGACCGGCGGGCGACGTCAAAGATCGGCCGCCAGGTGGAGTTGGAGATCGACAACGCGAGCAAGC
>NZ_JBFBAO010000323.1:0-8173 GCF_040682255.1 Micromonospora sp. NPDC051296
GTTGTCGTTCACGCTTCCTGCCGGTCCGGTGTCGCCTGGGCCGAACTCACCCTCCCGCAAGCGGAACAGTTGGTCGACCAGCTCCGCTCGCTCCCCCGGGTAGGGGTTGCCGTCCATGACCTTCCAGTCGGCGACCTTGGGGCCGACCGCGTAGACGGCGTCGAGCGAGACCACCGGCAGGCCGAAGAGCGACGCGTGCAGCTTCCGGCTGATCTCACCGGCGATGGCGGCCTGGTCGTCCCGCTTGACGGTCGCGCTCAACTTGGCGAAGAGGTCGTCGAGTTCGGCGTTCTTGACCGCCGAGTAGCCGCCCGTGGAGGAGTAGAAGATGGACAGCTTCTCCGGGTCGGAGATCAGCAGGCCGGGCGTGCCGAGGATGACGGCACCGGTCAGCTGGTGCTTGACAGCCTTGTCAAGGTAGGTCGCCGGGTCCATCGCGTCCATCGTCACGTCGACCCCGACCTCCTTCCAGTAACCGATCACGGCCTCGGCGAACTTCTGCACGTCGGCGATGGCGGTCGTCTGGTTGTAGAGGTGCAGGGTGAACTTCAGGTCGCTGGCCCCGGCCGCCGCGAGCAGCCGCTTGGCCTCGGCCGGGTCGTACGGCCAGGCGGTGAGCGAGGTGTCGTTGCCCAGCGTCACCGGCAGGGTCGCGTTGACCGTCACCGAGCCGAAGCCGCGGTAGAGCGAGTCGGCGATGCTCTGCCGGTCGATGGCCAGCATCAGCGCCTTGCGGACATCGGCGTTCTTGAGCAGCGAGTCCTCCGGGAACCAGTTGTCCACGAAGAAGACGTTCGCCACGCTGGCCTGCTTGGAGGTGATCAGCTGGAGGCTGGCGTTGCCCTGCAACTGGGCCGCGCTGTTCGGGGTGAGGCCCTGGGCGATGTCCAGCTGGCCGGTCTGGATGCCGGACAGCCGGCTGCTCTCGTCCGGAATGATCTTCAGGATCAGGTTGGCGAAGTTGGGGATGCGCTCGGCGTCCCAGAAGTCGTCGAACCGGGTCAGCGTCATCGACTCGTTGAAGACCTGCGAGTCGAACTTGAACGGGCCGGCCGACACCGGGTGCTTGCGGAACTCCTCCTCGCCCACCCGGTTGTAGTACTCGGTGGCCACCGGCGCGGGGGTGTCGAAGACGAGGTTCGCGTACGGGACCTTGGTCTTGATCCTGATCTCGTGGTCGTTGACGATCTCGACCGTGTCGATCTTGTTGGAGTACGCCTGGTACGAGGTGAAGTCCGGGTTCTTCACCCGGTTGATCGAGGTCTCGACGTCCTTGGCGGTGAACGCCGAGCCGTCGTGCATCTTGACGCCCTCGCGCAGCTTGACGTCCCAGGTCAGGTTGTCGTCGCTGACCGACCACTCGGTGGCCAGCCCCGGCACCTGCTTCATGTCCAGGTCCTGCCGGATCAGCGGCTCACCGACCGACCACTTGATCGGATAGGTGTTGCCGCCCTCGTTGGCGAGCACCGGGTCGGCGTACTGCTGTTGGAGGGTGGCGACGCCAACGGTGAGCGTCTGGTTCTGCGCGACGGCCGGGATCTCACCGTTGCCCTTGCCGGGCGTGGCGGCGCCGCCGCAGCCGGCGGCGACGAGGGTTGCGGTCAGCACGCCAGCGATCAGGGCAACGCGTCCAGCGTGTCGCCCACGTCGGGGACGGGTGCCACGGCCGGTGGCCATGGCCCTCGTGGGGTTCGACATCCACTACTCCCTAATGAGGTGTGCGCGGGGGCCAGGCCCGGCGCGGTGAAAGCAGCGTTTTTTGAGACGGCCGGCGCGGTGTGGGATCAGTAGCGCGGGCCGGGGTGAGTCGTAGAGCGGAAGCCGGGAGAGCGGCTCCCCGAAACATCGCCGAAGCCAGTTGTTGACATGCATGTCAAGTGTGACCAGAGCCACCGAGGCTGTCAAGGGGTCGGTTGTCAAGTCCCCACCTTGCTCTCGACAGGTGGGCACCGCCGCAGTCACCGCTGTGGACGGCAGCCGGCGGGCAGCCGTCGGCCGGCCGACAGGCAGGTGGGATGGGCCCGCGAGCGGACCGGGAAAGGCCCCCGAGCGGGCGGTGATGGGCCCGCGGGCGGGCCGGGAGATCAGCGCTGGCCGGAGCGCAGGGTCTTGCGCCAGACCGTGGCCAGCGCCTCCACCAACCGGTCCTCGTCGAAGTTCTTGTCCAGACAGAACCAGAGGTAGCAGCTGTACTCGAGCATGGCGCCGAGCACCTCGGCGGTGTACTCGACGTCGATGTCGGGATCGGCCAGCATGCCGCTGGACGCCATCCGGGTGATGCCCCGACGGGTACGCCGCACGAAGGTGTCCCGAATGTCCAGGCGAAGCTCGCGCATCTCCGGCGAGAACGTGCCCACCTGCTCGATCAGTCCGATCATCTGCGCATGTGGACGGTAGGCGTGTACGAAGCGGCGCACCAGGTCGCGGATGCGTTCGTCGAAGCCGGTGGTCGGGATCGGCGTGGCCATCGAGGCGAGCATCGAGTCGACCACGTCGTGCGCCACCGCCGAGAAGATGGCTTCCTTCGTGTCGAAGTACGTGTAGAAGGTGCCGTGGGAGACCTGCGCCTCCTTGACCACGTCGCGTACCCGGGTCTCGATGAAACCCTTGCGCTCGAAGACCCGGCGTGCCGCGTCCAACAACTCCCGCTTGCGCGCCGCGCCGCGATCGGTGAGGGGGCCGTTGTCGCGGCGCGCCTGCTGCACCTCGGTCGGGCCGGGCATGTGCTCTCCTGGGTGGGGCTGGTGTGGGCAGCATCAGGACGGGACCGAGGCTCGGGCCGGAGACAGCGTCTCCAGCAAATCGGTCGCCATCTGTGAAAAGGGTGCGGCAACGTCGTTGATACGCGCAACCCGCACCAGCGCGCCGCTGATGGCGTCGTGTTCGAACCGCCGGCCGGCGTGCAGATCCTGCCACATCGATGAGCGCACGGTCGCGGGAAACGCCGCGAACTCGTCGAGCATGGCTTCGGCCAGGTCCGGTGGCAGGTTCGCCCGCTGGGTCGCCGCGACGGCGCGTACCTCCGCGACCAGCGCGGCGGCGACGCGGCGCAGTTCCGGCCGCCGCCCGAGTTCGCGTACGGGCAGGTCGGTGATGGTGGTGAGGGAGTTGCCCACCACGTTGTAGGCGAGCTTCGTCCACAGCGCGGTGGCGAAGTCCTCGACCACCTCGACGCGCAGCGAGGTCGGCGTGGCGAGGCGGGCGAACGCCCGGCCGCCCTGGTCGGCCGGAACCCGCACCAGACCGTCCAACGTCTGCACCACCCGGCCGGGGCCGCGGCGCTCCGCGCCGTAGGTGACGATCGCCGGTACGACCCGGGCGCGGTCGGCGAAGGGGGCCAGCCGCTCCCGGTGCTCCACGCCGTTCTGGGCGACCAGGATCGTCGCGGTAGCGGCGGCGGGCGTGCCCAGCCAGGTGCCGAGCCGGGCGGTGTCGTAGGTCTTGGTCGCCACGACCACCCAGTCCAGCGGTGGCAGCAGCGCCGGGTCGGCGACCGGTGTCACCGCGGCGGTGACCGGCGGGGAGTCGCCGGTGGCATCCCGCCGGCCGAGGGTCAGCCCGGGGATCGGCCGGCGGGCGGCGACCAGGATGTCGAGTTCCGGCGACTCGGCCAGCGTGGCGGCGAGCAGGCCACCGATCGCGCCGGCGCCGAGCACCAGCACCCGACGCCGGGGCTCAGTTGAACTGTTTGGTGGTGGCATTGTCGATGACATCCCAGTCCACCTCGTAGCCCAGTCCGGGGGCGGTGGGCGCCCGGACGTACCCGTCGTCGCCGACCTCGATGACGTCCTTCATGCCGAAGTCCAGCGGCCCACGCGGGTACGGCAGTTCGAAGAACTCGCAGTTGCGCACCGAGAGGATGTAGTGCAGGTGCGCGGCCTGGACCAGGGTCGAGCCGTACGAGTGCGGCTCCATCCGCCGGTTGTGCAGTTCGGCCAGCGCACCGATCTTGCGCAGGCCGGTGATGCCACCGATGATGTCGCCGACCGCGCGCAGCCCGTCGCAGGCGCCCTGGGAGAGGTAGTGCGCGAAGGTCCACGGCCCGCGCGCCGTCGACTCCCCCATCAGCACCGGCACGTCGAGCACCTGGCACAGCTGCACGAAGCCGGCGACGTCGTCGTCGCGCATCGGGTCCTCGTACCAGTGGAAGCCGAGCTTCTCGATCTCGCGGCCGACCCGCACCGCGTCGTGCCAGTCGTAGGCGCTGGTGGCGTCGAGCATCAGGGTGAAGTCGTCGCCGACCGCGGCCCGGGTGGCCCGGCACGCCTCGATGTCCTTGTCCGGGGTCGCCGCGGCGTGCAGCTTGACGCCGTGCAGGCCCTGTTCCTTGCACTTCACGGCGATGTCCGCGTAGTCCTGCGCGTGCTTCTGGGTCTCCGTGGTGATGTAGACCGGCACCCGGTCCCGGTACGCCCCGAGCAGTTCGTAGACCGGGCGGCCGGCGGCCTTGCCGGCGATGTCCCAGAGCGCGATGTCGATGTTGCTGGCCGCCTTGGGCGAGATCATGTAGCGGCTGAACGCCATCAGCTCCTGCCAGATCTTCTCCCGCTGGAACGGGTCGGCGCCCACCAGCAGCGGCTTGAAGAAGTGGTTCGCCGACTCGGCGATCTCGTGCGGAGCCGCCGGCAGCCACGAGGTGGAGACCCCGGTGATGCCCTCGTCGGTCTCGATCTCGAAGACCGTCATGGTGAGCTGGACCGGGGGGATGTCCTCGCGCCACTGGAAGACGAACTCGGGTGGCGCGACGACCCGGGTCCGCAGATCGGTGATCTTCATGAGTTCGACCTTCCGGCATTACAGGAATGTGAACGGCGTCACTTGCCCGAACGTAGGGGCAAGTTGACACTCGTGTCAATAGACGCCGACCGGGTCGGCACCGGCACTGCGAAGGGACATCGATGGGTACTGCGCTGTTCGACCTGACCGGCCGCCGGGCCGTGGTGACCGGCGGCACCGCCGGCATCGGCCTGGCCATCGCGGGCGCGCTCGCCGACTTCGGGGCCGATGTCTGCGTCTGGGGCCGGGACGAGAGCCGGGTCCGGGCCGCGGTGGAGCGCCTCGGCGGCCGGCCCGGCCGACCCAGCGGGCGGGTGGTGGACGTCACCGACGAGTCCGCGGTCGCGGCCGGGATGGACGACGCGGCCGACCGCCTGGGCGGGCTGGAGATCGTCGTGGTGAACGCCGGCATCGGCGGCACGGCGGCTCGGCTCGTCGACTCGACAACCGCGGACTACCGCCGGGTCATGGCGGTGAACCTCGACGGCGCCTACTGGACCGTACGGGAGGCGGCCCGGGTGATGGTGGCGACCGGGCGGGTCGGGTCGATCATCGCGATCTCGAGCCTCGCCGCGGTCGAGGGAGCCGGCCACAACCAGCCCTACGGCGCGGCCAAGGCCGGGCTGCTCGCGCTCGCCAACGGCGCCGCAGTCGAACTCGCCCGACACGGCGTACGGGTCAACACGATCCTGCCCGGCTGGATCGCCACCGACATGAGCCAGCCGCAGCAGGAGTCGACCGCCTTCAACGAGCGGGTGATCAGCCGGGTGCCGCTACGCCGCTGGGGCCGGCCCGAGGACCTCGCCGGCGCCGCCGTCTACCTGGCCAGCGACGCCTCCCGCTACACCACCGGCACCGAGCTGGTGGTCGACGGCGGCTACCGAATCTTCTGACTCTTGACCCGTTCCGCCGGGCCGCCTACATTCGCTTAGCGAGCGCTAAGTAAGTGGCGCCCCCTACGGCGGGTATCCGCCCTCGAGAGTCGCGATCTTGCCCCGGCTAGCCGGGTTCGGACGGGAGGTTCGGCGTGGTCGACGCGGTGCTGGTGGACGTGGTGCGGACCGCGTCCGGGCGAGGCAAGGCGGGCGGCGGTCTGTCGGGGGTGCACCCCGCGCAACTGCTCGGCACGGTGATCCGGGCGGTGGTCGAGCGCAACGGGCTCGACGGGAGCGAGGTCGACGACGTGATCGCCGGCTGCGTGAGCCAGTGCGGCGACCAGGCCATGAACATCGCCCGCACCGCCACCCTGGTCGCCGGGTTGCCCGAGGAGGTGCCCGCGACGACCGTCGACCGCCAGTGCGGCTCAAGTCAGCAGGCCGTCCACTTCGCGGCCCAGGCGGTGATGGCCGGCGCCTACGACGTCGCCATCGCCTGCGGGGTGGAGAGCATGAGCCGGGTGCCGATGGGCTCGGCCAACACCGGCGGCGAGCCACTCGCCCCGCTCGCCGCCCGCTACCCCGACGGGCTGGTCGGACAGGGCGTCTCGGCCGAGCTGATCGCGGCCCGGTGGAAGCTGACCCGCGGCCAGCTCGACGAGTACGCCGCCGCCTCGCACGAACGGGCCGCCCAGGCCACCGCCACTGGCGCATTCGCCCGCGAGATCGTCCCGATCGAGGTGACCGACGCCGCCGGTGCGACCCGCGCCCACACGGTCGACGAGACCATCCGCGCCGGCACCACCGCCCAGACCCTGGCCGGGCTGCGGCCGTCCTTCCGCACCGACGCGCTCGCCGCTCGGCATCCCGAACTCAGCTGGCAGATCACCCCGGGCAACTCGTCGCCGCTGACCGACGGGGCCTCGGCCGCGCTCATCATGAGCGCGGAGCGGGCCCGCGCCCTCGGGCTCACCCCCCGGGCCCGGTTCCGCGGGTTCGCGGTCACCGGCAGCGACCCGCTGCTCATGCTCACCGGGGTCATCCCGGCCACCGAGCGGGTGCTGCGCCGGGCCGGCCTGTCCGTGGACGACATCGACTCCTTCGAGGTCAACGAGGCGTTCGCGCCGGTTCCGCTGGTCTGGGCGCAGGAGTTCAACGTGGACGCCGCACGACTCAACCCTCGCGGCGGGGCGATCGCGCTCGGTCATCCCCTCGGCGGCTCCGGCACCCGGCTGCTGGCCACCCTGCTGCACCACCTGGAGGACACTGGCGGGCGGTTCGGCCTACAGACGATGTGCGAGGGCGGCGGCATGGCCAACGCCACCATCATCGAACGGCTCGAATCATGAACGACCACGTCCGCTACGAGGTCCGCGACCACGTCGCCGTCGTCACGCTCAACCGGCCCGAGGCGCTCAACGCCTTCACCGACCAGATGGAGTCCGGCCTGATCGAGTGCCTGGACGTGGCCGACGCCGACGACACCGTGCGCGTGGTGGTCCTCACCGGCGCCGGCCGGGCGTTCTGCGCCGGGATGGACCTGACCGACGGCGCCGACACGTTCCGGGCCTGGCGGACCAGCCCACAGGCACCACCCGGAACCCAGTTCGACGTACCGGGCGAGGCGTTGCCGATGCGGCGCGACGGCGGCGGCCGGGTGGTGCTGCGGATCTTCTCCGCGCTCAAGCCGGTGATCGCCGCGATCAACGGTCCCGCGGTGGGCGTCGGCATCACGATGACCCTGCCCTGCGACATCCGGATCCTCGCCGACGACGCCCGGGTGGGCTTCCCCTTCGCCCGGCTGGGCCTGGTGCCCGAGTCGTGCTCCTCGTGGTTCCTGGCCCGGGCGGTCGGGCCCGAGCGGGCGTTGGAGTGGCTGCTCACCGGCCGGGTCTTCGATGCCGCCGAGGCGCTCGCCGGCGGGCTGGTACGCAGCACCCACCCGGCCGGCGAGGTGCTTTCGGTCGCGCTCGGCCTGGCCACCGAGATCGCCGAGCGGGCCGCCCCGGTCTCCGCCGCCCTCACCCGGCAACTGGTGTGGCAGATGCTGACCGCCGAGCACCCGGCAACGGCGCACGAGGCGGAGACCCACCTGCTGAACGTGCGCGGCATGAGCGGCGACGCGGCCGAGGGCATCGCCGCGTTCCTCGCCAAGCGGGCACCCCGGTTCACCGACCGGGTCTCCCGGGACCTCCCGGCCCTGCCGTCCGCGCCGGAACCGACGGGAGATCGTCATGTCCGGTCCTGACCTTCGGCTGTCGCCGCAGGGCGAGCAGCGGTACGCGGAGATGGTCGCGTTCCTCCGCGACGAGGTGCTGCCCGCCGAACCCGCCTACCACCGCCACCGCGCCGACGGTGGACCGGGTGACCACAGCGTCCCGCCGGTGATCGAGGAACTCAAGCGTTCCGCGAAGCGGCGCGGGCTGTGGAGCATTCAGGAGGAGACCGGCTACTCCAACTACATCCACGCCTTCCTCACGCCCGGGCGGGAACAGGGACTCCGCCACCACTGGGACCAGCAG
>NZ_JBFBAO010000324.1:0-8158 GCF_040682255.1 Micromonospora sp. NPDC051296
GACCCGCCCGGACACCATCACCGACGCGTACGACCACGCCCGGCAGGTCTTCGCCGACCTGGAGGCGGCGGGCGTGGACATGGCCGACGTGATCGACACGCTGGAGCGGGAGGGCGTGGAGAAGTTCGAGGCGAGCTGGAACGAGCTCGCCGACGGCGTACGCAAGTCGCTGGCCGCGGCCAAGGCCGGAGGCAATGGGTGACGGTACGACCCGGCGTTCCCCACGCCGCCGCCCCGGTAACGGGGTGGCGGCGTGGGTGAGCTGCTGGCCGCACCGGCCGAGGCCGCCGGCGGCCTCGCGGTGTACGGCGCGCTGGCCGTCGACGGCAGCGCGCCGGCCTCCACCCGGCAGGCCCTCGTCGACAGCGGCGTACCGAGCCGGCTGGCCGCCAAGGACCCGACCCTGTGGGGGCCGGAGGCGGCGGCCGACGCCCGCGCCGGGCTCGGCTGGTTGGACACCCACCGCCGCAGTCGCGAGCTGCTCCCCCAGCTCGCCGAACTGACCGCGGAACTGGCCGACCTGGATCACGTGGTGCTCGCCGGCATGGGCGGCTCGTCGCTCGCGCCGGAGGTCATCGCGCGCACCACCGGTCGGCCGCTGACCGTGCTCGACACCACCGATCCGGGGCAGGTCCGCGCCGCCCTCGCCGACCGGCTGGCGCGCACGGTGGTCGTACTGGCCAGCAAATCCGGCACGACGGTGGAGACCGACAGCCACCGGCGCGCCTACCGGCAGGCGTTCCTGGACGCCGGGCTGACCGAGGCCGAGGCGGGCCGGCACTTCGTCGTGGTCACCGACCCGGGTTCGCCGCTGGAGGCGGTCGCGGCCGAGCTGGGCGCGATCACCGTGCTCGCCGATCCCGAGGTGGGCGGCCGCTTCTCGGCGCTGACCGCGTTCGGGGTGGTCCCGTGCGCACTGGCCGGCGTCCCGGTGGCCGACCTGCTCGACCAGGCCGAGGCGTTCGCGGCGTCGCTGGACCGGGTGGACGGCAATCCCGGCCTGGCGCTGGGTGCCGCGCTCGCCGCGGCCGCCACCGCCGGGCGGGACAAGGTCGCGCTGGTGCCCGACGGCACCGGCGTCGAAGGGCTCGGCGACTGGCTGGAGCAGTTGCTCGCCGAATCCACCGGCAAGGGCGGCCAGGGCATCCTGCCGGTCGTGGTCGAGTCGCCGGACAGCCCCGGGCTGACCGGCACCGATGTGCTCACCGTCAGCTACGGCGGCGCACTCGCCGCCGGTGACCTGCCCGGCACCGGAACGGCACCCGACGTCGCGGTCAACGGCCCGCTCGGCGCCCAGTTCCTGGCCTGGGAGTACGCCACCGCGGTCGCCGCCACCGTGCTCGGGGTCGACCCGTTCGACCAGCCGAACGTGACCGAGTCCAAGGAGCACACCGCGGCGATCCTGGCCGAGGGTCCGCCGCCGGCGCCGGCGCCGTCGTCCGTCGAGGGCGCGATCGAGGTGTACGCGCCCCCGGGCGCCCCGGGCGATCTGGCCGGCGCGCTGCGTCACCTGCTGGGCGGGCTCGGCGACGAGGGCTTCCTGGCGGTGACGGCGTACCTCGACCGGCACGCCGACGCCGACGCGGCCCGGCTGCGTCCGCTGCTGGCCGAGGTCACCGGGCGGCCGGTCACCTTCGGTTGGGGTCCGCGCTACCTGCACTCCACCGGGCAGTACCACAAGGGCGGCCCACAGGTGGGTAGCTTTCTTCAGGTGACCGGTACGGTCGACGTTGATCTGCCGGTGCCCGGAAAGCCGTACTCATTCGGGGAACTTCAGGCGGCGCAGGCCGCCGGCGACCGACGGGCCCTGGCCGGTCGCGAACGCCCGCTGCTGCGCCTGCACCTGACCGAGCGGTCGGCGGGCCTGGCCCAGCTGCTCGATGCGGTCGGGTCGCTGCGGGCATGACGATGAACGACGTGGACGACCAGGATCGGGAAGGCACCGTGAGCGCGAGGAGTGAGCCGATCCTGCGAGCCCCGCAGTCGCGAACAGAGGAGACAGAGTGAACCCGCTGCGCGACCCGCAGGACCGGCGGTTGCCGCGGATCCCGGAGCCGTGTGCTCTGGTGATCTTCGGGGTGACCGGCGACCTGGCCCAGAAGAAGCTGTTGCCCGCGGTGTACGACCTGGCCAACCGGGGGCTGCTGCCGCCCGGTTTCGTGGTTGTCGGGTTCGCCCGGCGGGACTGGGGCGACGGCGACTTCGCGTCGCTGGCCCGTGAGGCGGCCAAGGCACACTCCCGGACCCCGTGGCGGGAGGAGGTCTGGTCGCGGCTGGAGCACAACATCAAGTTCGTGGGCGGCTCGTTCGACGACGACGACGCCTTCGACAACCTCGCGCACTGCCTGGAGAGCCTGCGCGACAGCCACGGCATCCACGGCAACGCGGCGTTCTACTTCTCCATCCCACCGGCGGCGTTCCCGGTGGTGCTCAAGCAGTTGGCCCGTACCGGCATGGCCGACAACGAGAAGTGCGGCGGCTGGCGCCGGGTGGTGGTGGAGAAGCCGTTCGGGCACGACCTGCCGTCGGCGAAGTCGCTCAACGACCTGGTCGACGACGTGTTCACCCGGCAGGACGTGTTCCGCATCGACCACTACCTGGGCAAGGAGACCGTCCAGAACATCCTCGCCCTGCGCTTCGCCAACAGCCTCTTCGAGCCACTGTGGAACTCGCAGTACGTCGACTCGGTGCAGATCACCATGGCCGAGGACGTCGGAATCGGCTCCCGGGCCGGCTTCTACGACTCGGTCGGCACCGCCCGCGACGTGCTGCAGAACCACCTGCTACAGCTGCTCGCCCTGGTCGCGATGGAGGAGCCGACCAGCTTCGACGCCGACGAGATCCGGGCCGAGAAGCTCAAGGTGCTCAAGGCCATCACGCTACCCAAGGACGTCGCGCAGGGCACCGTACGCGGGCAGTACCTGCCCGGCTGGGTCGGTGGCCAGCGGGCCAAGGGCTACCTGGAGGAGGACGGCGTCCCAGCGACGTCGACCACCGAGACGTACGTGGCGGTCCGGCTCGGCATCCAGAACCGCCGGTGGGCCGAGGTGCCGTTCTACATCCGGGCCGGCAAGCGGCTGCCGCGGCGGGTCACCGAGGTCGCGGTGATGTTCAAGCAGGCGCCGCACCTGCCGTTCAGCCCGGCCGACATGGAGATGCTCGGCAACAACCAGCTGGTCATCCGGGTCCAGCCGGACGAGGGCGTGGTGCTCAAGTTCGGCTCCAAGGTGCCGGGCACCACGATGGAGGTCCGCGACATCGCGATGGACTTCCAGTACGGCGAGGCGTTCACCGAATCCAGCCCGGAGGCGTACGAGCGGCTGGTGCTGGACGTGCTGATCGGCGACCGGACGCTGTTCCCCGACGCCGCCGAGGTCGAACAGAGCTGGGCCGTGGTGGACCCGCTGGAACACGCCTGGGAGGGCACGAAGCCCGAGTCCTACCGGGCCGGCGAGTGGGGCCCCCGGGCCGCCGACGAGATGCTGGCCCACGAGGGTCGGGCCTGGCGGCGGGCGTGACTGAGCACCGCGAGCGAACCAGGAGGCTCCGTTGATCGGATTGTGGGACACCACCGGCAACGAGGTGGTCAAGGCACTCGCCGCCGAGCGGCGCAGCGCCGGCGGAGTGGCCAGCGGCATGGCGCTGACGCTGATCGTGGTGGTGGACGAGAAGCGGGTCCGCGAGGCGGAGGCGGCGGCGACGATCGCCGCCGCCGCACATCCGTGCCGGCTGCTGGTGGTCGTCCGCTCCGACGTCGACCGGGACCGCAACCGGCTCGACGCGGAGATCGTGGTCGGCGGGCGGCTGGGCCCGTGCGAGGCCGTGGTGACGCGGATGTACGGGCGGCTGGCGCTGCACGCCGAGTCGGTGGTGATGCCGCTGCTGGTGCCGGACGTGCCGGTGGTGACCTGGTGGCACGGCGAGCCGCCGGCGGAGATCGCCACCGACTTCCTCGGCGTGGTCGCCGACCGGCGGATCACCGACGCCGCCCAGGCCGCCGACCCGATCGCGGCGCTGCGGCAGCGCGCCCGGGACTACGCTCCCGGCGACACCGACCTCGCCTGGACCCGGATCACCCCGTGGCGCACCCTGGTCGCCGGCGCGTTCGACACCACCGACGCGCAGCTCACCGAGGCCACGGTGGTCGCGCCGCCGACCGACCCGACCGCCGCGCTGATGTGTGGCTGGCTGCGCAGCCGGCTCGGCATCGACCCGCGCTGGGAGCACACCCGGGAGTTCCCCCGCATGCGTGAGGTGCAGCTGCGCTGCGCCAACGGCGACGAACTGACGCTGACCCGCGAGGACAGCATGGCCAACTTCCGGCGGACCGGGCAGGAGGACCGCGTGCTGCCGTTGGTGCGCCGGCCGCTCGGCGACGAGTTGGCCGAGGAGCTGCGCCGGCTCGGCTCCGACCAGGTGTACGCGGAGGCGCTGGGCGCCACCGCCGGGCTGACCGGCCTGGACCAGCGTCTCGGCCAGCGGGTGCACGTCTGGAAGGATCCGGCCACCGCCCAGCGAGCCGAGGCGGGGGTCACCGCACACTCCACGACGAGCACCGGATCCTGACCGACCCCGTCCAACGGGAGAAGACACGACACGACCGCCGTGCGGTCGCGGAAGGACAGCATGAGTGAGGCGAGTGTCGCCGTCCACGCCGACGCCGACCTGCTGGCACAGGCCGTCGCGGCCCGGTTGGTGGTGCGGCTGCTCGACGCGCAGGCCGCGCGGGGCCAGGCGTCGGTGGTGCTCACCGGCGGGCGGATCGCCGCGGCGGTCTACCGGGCGGTGACGGCGTTGCCGGCCAGGGACGCGGTCGACTGGTCCCGGGTGGACTTCTGGTGGGGTGACGAACGGTTCCTGCCCGCCGGTGACCCCGAGCGCAACGAGACCCAGGCCCGGGCGGCGCTGCTCGACGCGCTGCCGGTGGACCCGGCCCGGGTCCACGCGATGCCGGCCTCCGACGCCGGTGCCGACCCGGAGGAGGCCGCCGCCCGGTACGCGGCCGAACTCGCCCGGGCGGCCCGGCCGGGCACCGCCGTGCTGCCCCACTTCGACGTGCTGATGCTCGGCGTCGGCGAGGACGGGCACATCGCCTCGGTCTTCCCGGAACACCCGGTGCACTACGAGAGCCGACCGGTCAGCGCGGTGCGGGGCAGCCCGAAGCCGCCGCCGGTGCGGATCACCCTCACCCTGCCGGCGATCAACACCGCCGAGGAGGTGTGGCTGGTGGCCAGCGGCGCGGACAAGGCTCACGCGGTCGGCATGGCGCTGGCCGGCGCCGGGCCGGTCCAGGTGCCGGCGGCCGGCGTGCAGGGCACCGGCCGCACCCTCTGGTTGCTGGACCGCGCCGCCGCGGCCTCCGTGCCCACCCGCCTCCGCAGCCTGCGGTGAAAGGAAGGGCCCCTTATTAACGCCTGGTGAGGTAAAGGGGCCCCCTTTTAACATCGCGCCGGGCGGAGCGGGCTCGGCGCGTGTCGGGCGGTGGGGCGGGCGAGGGGTGCGGGCTCAGCGGGTGCCGCGACGGTGCCGCAGGGCGGCCAGGGCCTCGGCGAGGATGGCCTCCCCCTCGGCTTCGGTACGCCGCTCCTTCACGTACGCCAGGTGGGTCTTGTACGGCTCGGCCCGGGCCCGGCCCGGGGGATCCTGTGCGTCCTGGCCGGCCGGCAGTCCGCAGCGGGGGCAGTCCCACACCGTCGGGGCCTGTACGTCGGCGACGATGCGGATGTCGGTGCGGTGCCCGTTGCGACACCAGTAGCTGACCGACTGGCACGGGACCGGCTGGTGACGTTCGGGGTGGCGTGGGGGTGCGGACCCGACCCGGGCGCCCCGGATGACGTGGCCGTTCGACACGGCGCTCGCTCCTGTCGTCGGAGGGGACCGCCGTCGAGGGGTGGACGGCGGGCGACGCGGTGCAGCGGGTGAAACGGACTGCGCGCGGCCCGTCGAGTGACGGACCGCGCGCAGATTGTACGACTAGATGGGCCTGCTCAGACGCCCACCTGAAGCCGGATCCAGAGCCCGAGCCCGACAATGCAGGCGAACCAGACGATGCCCACCAGAACGGTGTATCGGTCGAGGTTCTTCTCGGCCACCGACGAGCCGGCCAGGCTGGAGCTGACGCCACCGCCGAACATGCTGGACAACCCACCGCCCTTGCCGCGGTGCAGCAGAATGAACATGGTGAGCAAAACGCTCGTGATGACCAGCAACACGATCAACGTGTAGGCGAACCAGATCGGCATGGCGGGGGTCAGTCCTCTCGTTACGATCCTCGCCCGGGCAGTTCGGGCACGGCGGCACCGACCGGCGGACGGGCGGAGTCAAGGATAGCGAGCGATCAGCCGGCGATGTGCTCCGGGAACCGGCAGATCTTCGCGAACTCCTCGGCGTCCAGGCTGGCACCGCCCACCAGGGCGCCGTCCACGTCCGGCTTCGACATGATCGCGGCCACGTTCGACGACTTCACCGACCCGCCGTAGAGGATCCGGACCTGGTCGGCGGTGCTCTGGTCGAAGGTCTCGACGAGCCGCTCCCGCACCGCGCCGCACACCTCCTGGGCATCCTCCGGGGTGGCCGTCTTGCCGGTGCCGATCGCCCAGATCGGCTCGTACGCGACGACGACCTTCGTCACCTGCTCGGCGGTCAGCCCCTTCAGGGCCCCGTCGAGTTGCTCGCTGCAGTGCGCCACGTGGGTGCCCTGCTCCCGGACGTCCAGCCCCTCCCCCACACAGAGGATCGGGGTGAGCCCGTGGGTCAGCGCCGCCTGCACCTTGGCGCCCACCAGCGCGTCGTCCTCGCGGTGGTAGACCCGCCGCTCGGAGTGCCCGACCACCACGTACGTGCAGCCCAGCTTGGCCAGCATTGACCCGGCGATCTCGCCGGTGTACGCGCCCGAGGCGTGCGGGGAGACATCCTGCGCGCCGTAGCCGATGAGCAGCTTGTCCCCCTCCACCACGGTCTGCACCGTGCGCAGGTCGGTGAACGGCGGCAGGACCACCGTCTCCACGTCGGTCAGCTGCTTCTCGTTGAGGCTGGCGGCCAGCTTCTGCACCAGCAGGTTCGCCTCGAGGTGGTTCAGGTTCATCTTCCAGTTGCCGGCCATCAGGGGCCGGCGGGAAGTGCTCGCCATCAGTTCTCCAGGGCCGCGATGCCGGGGAGGGTCTTGCCCTCCAGGTACTCCAGGGAGGCGCCGCCGCCGGTCGAGATGTGCCCGAAGGACTTCTCGTCCAGCCCCAGCAGCCGCACCGCCGCGGCCGAGTCACCGCCACCGACGACGCTGAACGCGTCGGACTCGGCGATCGCCTCGGCGACGCCTCGCGTGCCGTTGGCGAACGCCGGCATCTCGAACACGCCCATCGGGCCGTTCCAGAAGATCGTCCGGGCGTTGGTCGGGCCGCCGGCCGGCGACCCCCTGAGCGCGGCGGCGAACCCGGCCACGGTCTCCGGCCCGATGTCCAGCCCGACCCGCTTGCTGGGGATGCCGTCGGCCGGCACCACGTGGTGCTCGGCGTCCGGGGCGAAGGCGACCGCGGCCACCACGTCGACCGGGAGCATGATCTTGCCCTCGGAGCGCTCCAGCAGGTTGCGGCAGGTCTCGACCATCTCCTCCTCCAGCAGCGAGGAGCCCACCTCGTGCCCCTGCGCCTTGAGGAAGGTGAAACACATGCCGCCGCCGATGAGCAGCCGGTCGACGGTCGGCAGCAGCGCCTCGATCACGGCGAGCTTGTCAGAGACCTTCGAACCGCCGAGCACCACCACGTACGGCCGCTCGGGGTTGGCGGTGAGGGTGGAGAGGACCTCCACCTCGCGCAGCACCAGGCGGCCCGCGACGTGCGGCAGCCGCGCCGGCACGTCGAAGACGCTGGCGTGCTTGCGGTGCACGGCGCCGAACGCGTCGTCCACATACGCGTCGGCCAGCGCGGCCAACTCGTCGGCGAAGGCGCCCCGCTCGGCCTCGTCCTTGCTGGTCTCCCCCTTGTTGAAGCGGAGGTTCTCCAGCAGCGCGACCTCGCCGTCGGCGAGCCCGGCCACGGTGGACCGGGCGGAGTCGCCGACGGTGTCGGTGGCGAAGTGCACCGGAGCCCCGAGCAGTTCGCCGAGCCGCCCGGCGACCGGGCCGAGGCTGAACTGCGGATCCGGCGAGCCCTTCGGCCGGCCC
>NZ_JBFBAO010000325.1:0-8153 GCF_040682255.1 Micromonospora sp. NPDC051296
GGCACGCCGTCTCCGGCCAGCCGCAGCGTCTCCAGCTCACGCGGGGTCAGCGGGCAGGGCGGGATGGTGAGCGCGTCGGCCGCGAGCGCCGGGTCGACGTACCGGCCGCCGGCGTGCACCCGGCGGATCACGTCGGCCAGCGCCCCACCCGGGGCGCCCTTGGGCAGGTAGCCGCGGGCGCCGGCACCGAGGGCGCGGGCCAGGTGCGCCGGTCGGCCCTGGCCGGTGAGGATGACCACCGCGCACGCCGGCAGCGCCCGGGCCAGCTCGGCGGCGACCTGGAAGCCGTCCCGCCGGGGCATGGCCAGGTCGATCACCGCCACGTCGGGCCGGTGGGCGAGCGCGGCGGTCACCGCCGCGTCCCCCTCGGCCGCCTGCGCGACGACCGCCAGGTCCTCCTCGAGATCGAGCAGGGCGGCGAGGGCGGTACGGATCAGCTCCTCGTCGTCGGCGAGCAGGACCCGGATCCGGTCGCGGTCGGTGGTCATGCGGCGGTCGGTACGGTCGCCTCGACGGTGAAGACGCCGTCGGCGCAGCGGATGTGCAGCTGTCCGCCGGCCACGGCGAGGCGGTCGGCCAGGCCGCGCAGGCCGTGGCTGTGCCGGTCCGGTGCCGCCGGGACGGTCACCCCGTCGTTGGTCACGGTCATCCGCGCCACGTCCTCCTCCTGGCTGATCTCGATCCGGCACCAGCCGGCCCGGCTGTGCCGCAGCACATTGGTGCCGGCCTCGCGGAGCACGGCCGCGAGCTGGGTCGCCGCCTCCGGCGGCAGCTCACCGGCCGGTGGCACGACCGTGCACCGCACCCCGGAGGATCGGAGCACGTCGCCGACCGCGGTGAGCTGCTCGGCGAGGTCGACCCGGCGGTACCCGTGCACGGTCCGGCGCAGCTCGGTCAGCGCCGTGGCGGCCAGCCGCTGCGCCTCGGCCGCCTCCCGGCCCGCCCGCTCGGGGTCGGCGGGCGCGAGCCGGGCGGCCAGTTCGGCCTTCAGGGCGATGACGGTCAGGTGGTGCCCGAGCAGGTCGTGCACGTCCCCGGCGAAGCGCAGCCGCTCCTGCGCGGCGACCAGCCGGGCCTGCGCCGCCCGCCCCTGCTCGGCCTGCACCAGCAGCCGCCAGAACCACACCTGGAAGCCGTTCACCGCGGCGATGCCGAGGCCGACGGAGCCGGTGACCAGCAGTGCCCGGCCGATCGACGCACCGGTCGCCCCGGCCACCGCCCCGGCCACCGCGAGAGCGGCGACCGCCGCCGGCAGCACCACCCGGAACGGCGCCAGCAACGGGACGCCGCCGACCATTGCCGCGCCCAGCCAGGCCCAGGTGGGCCAGGAGCCGACGGCGACCGGCGCGACCAGCGGCACGCTGAGCGCCGCCACGCCGGCGTACGCGTACCGCAGCCGGCGGCGCAGCCCGCCGGACGGCCCGGGGGTGACCGCGGAGTACAGCGCCACCGCCAGCACCAGCGCGAACGCGGCGAGCCCGACCGAGCCCGACGCCACCCACCACGCGTCCGGTTCCCGGGCCAGCCCGATTGCCGGCAGGATCAGGCTGGCGGCCATGCCGGAGGCGAGGGAGACGAGAGTCGCGGCCCGGGCGCGGAACAGGGTCCGCCCGCCGCCCGGCACCGCCGCCTCCGCCACCACCACGGTCGCCAGGGTAGAGCGCTTCGGCACACCGGTGGACCCACCGGTGTGCCCGATCCGGTCGTGCGTTCCGCCCGGCCCACCGGTGACATCGAGTGGCTGGTTCCCGTGACACGCGCGCCGCGACGCTCGATGACATGACAGAGCTGACGCCAACCGCCCCGCCGAGGACGCCGCCCGACACGACGCCTTCCGACACAGCGCCGCCCGACACAGCGCCGCCCGACACGACGCGGCCCGAGGCGGCGACTTCCGGGCGGGCCGGATCGGCGGGCCGCGCCCGGCTCCGGCACCTGGCTCGGCACCTGCTGGAGATGGTGCTGGCCATGGTGGCCGGCATGCTGTTGCTCGGGCCGGCGCGGGCCGCCCTGGGTACGGCGTTCGGGCTGGCCCCGGCGTCACCCGGCGTCGGCGCGCTGCTGATGGCCACCGACATGAGCCTCGGCATGGCGGTCTGGATGGGGTACCGCGGGCACTCCGGCGCGGCGATCGGCGAGATGGTCCTGGCCATGTACGCACCGGTCCTGCTGCTGCTGGTGCCGTACCGGGCCGGGCTGCTCGACGCGGACACCCTGCTGGCCGGCGCGCACCTGCTGATGGTGCCGGCGATGGCGGCGGCGGTGCTGCGGCGCCGGGGCGAGTACGCCCGGCATCCCGCCACCCGCCCCGCCCCACGACACCCGCTGGCCCGGCTGCTGGTGCACCGCTGGCCGGCCGGGCTGGCCCTGCTGATGACCGCCGACAACTGGGCCTCGCCCGTCCCGCTGGCCGCCTACACGCTGCTCGTCCTGCCCGCCGGCTACCTGGTCATCGGCACCGTCCGCCGGCAGTGGGGCGTACCGGGAAACCTCCGGCTCCAGCTCGCCGGCCTGGCGGGCTGGTCGGGGCTGGCCCTGCTCGCCGTGCTTCTCGGCGGCGCGGCCGGGCAGTGGGTGGTGGCGGTCGGCTGGCTGGCCCACTCGGGGTGGGACCTGTACCACCACCGCACCCGCCGGGTGGTGCCACGCGGTTACGCTGAGTGGTGCGCGGTGATCGACATCGTGCTGGGGATCACGATCATGTTGGCGCTGCTGGCCCAGTGAGGAGGCGGCGAAGGATCTCCGCCACGTGTTGCGGTGGTCGCCGCAGCGGGTCCGCAGGCGTGATGAAAGGCTTGACCCATGAGTTCCACGCCCGTACCGCCCGACCCGACCACCGAACCGCCCGCCTTCACGGACCTCGGCCTGCGGCCCGAACTGCTCGCCGCGCTCGCCGCACTCGGCTACGAGGAGCCCACGCCGATCCAGCGCGAGGCGATCCCTCCGCTGCTGGCCGGCCGGGACCTGCTCGGGCAGGCGGCCACGGGTACGGGCAAGACGGCGGCGTTCGCGCTGCCGCTGTTGCAACGGATGCCGGACGACCGGCCCGGCGGCGACCCGCTCGCGCTGGTACTGGTCCCGACCCGGGAACTCGCGGTGCAGGTGTCCGAGGCGTTCCACCGCTACGGCAAGGACCTCGGCGCCCGGGTGCTGCCGATCTACGGCGGGCAGCCGATCGGCCGGCAGCTGCGGGCCCTGGACACCGGCGTGGACGTGGTGGTGGCCACCCCCGGCCGGGCGCTGGACCACATCGCCCGGGGCACGCTGCGGCTGGGCAACCTGGCCACGGTGGTGCTCGACGAGGCGGACGAGATGCTCGACATGGGCTTCGCCGAGGACATCGAGGCGATCCTGGAGCACGCCCCCGAGCAGCGGCAGACGGTGCTGTTCTCGGCGACCATGCCGGCCCGCATCGACGGGATGGCGCGGGCCCACCTGACCGACCCGGTACGCATCCTGATCGCCCGGGAGCAGCCGGTGGCCGGCGAGGCACCCCGGGTACGGCAGAGCGCGTACCTGGTGGCGCGGGCGCACAAGCCGGCGGCGCTGGGCCGGGTGCTGGACGTCGAGTCACCGACCGCGGCGATCGTCTTCTGCCGTAGCCGGGAGGAGGTCGACCGGCTCACCGAGACGATGAACGGCCGCGGTTACCGGGCCGAGGCGCTGCACGGCGGGATGAGCCAGGAGCAGCGCGACCGGGTGATGGGCCGGCTGCGGGCTGGCACCGCCGATCTGCTGGTCGCCACCGACGTGGCGGCTCGTGGGCTGGACGTCGAGCAGCTCAGCCACGTGGTCAACTACGACGTGCCGTCGGCTCCGGAGTCGTACGTGCACCGGATCGGCCGGGTGGGCCGGGCCGGCCGGGAGGGGGTGGCGATCACCCTGGCCGAGCCCCGGGAACACCGGATGCTCAAGACCATCGAGCGGGTCACCGGGCAGCGGATCACGATCGACAAGATCCCGACCGTGGCCGACCTTCGTACCCGCCGGCTGGAGCTGACCCAGGCCGCGCTGCGGGAGAGCCTGCTGGAAGACGACCTGGAGCCGTTCCGGGTGATCGTCGAGACGCTCAGCGACGAGTTCGACCTGATGGAGGTGGCGCTCGCCGCGGTGAAGCTGGCCCACGAGGCGACCCTGCCCGGGTCCGACGAGGCCGAGGAGGAGATCCCGCAGGTCTCGGTCCGCGCACCCCGGGAGGGCCGGGAGGGGTACGAGGCCCGGGGCGAGCGTCGGCCGGCGCGTCCCCGCAGCAGCGGCACCACCCAGGTCTTCATCGGCCTGGGCCGGCGGGCCGGGGTACGCCCGCAGGATCTGGTGGGCGCGATCACCGGGGAGACCGGGATCCGTGGCCGGGACATCGGCTCGATCGAGATCGCCGACCGGTTCTCCCTGGTCGAGGTGCCGATCGCCGTCGCCGACGAGGTGATCGCCGGGCTGCGTAACAGCACCATCAAGGGCCGCAAGGCCACCGTACGCCGCGACCGCGACGACCGCCGCTGAGGTGTAAGGAAGGGCCCCTTCTTAACGCCTCGGGTAGAGAAGGGAACCCTTCTCACCGCGCTGCGCACCGGATACGGCAAACCGGCGCCGCCCTCAAGGCACGGGCCCGGTTGCCGGTGAATTCTGTTAATAGGGGCCCCCTGCTATACGCCAGGCGTTAACAGGGGGCCCTTCCTTGCACCTCAGGCGGCGGTGAGGTGCTGGCCGCCGAGAGACGCCGGGTCGATCTCGGCCGGGCGCAGCGCCAGGGCAAGCACGTCGGCGACGTCGGCCAGGGTGTGCACGGTCAGCGCCTCGCGTACCTCGGTGGGCAGGTCGTCGAGGTCCGGCTCGTTGCGGGCCGGAATGATCACCTCGGTCAGGCCGGCCCGGTGCGCGGCGAGCAGTTTCTGCTTCACCCCGCCGATGGGCAGCACCCGACCGGAGAGGGTCACCTCGCCGGTCATCCCGAACTCGGGGCGTACCGGCCGGCCACTGGCCAGCGAGGCCAGCGCGGTGACCATGGTGATGCCGGCGCTGGGGCCGTCCTTGGGCACCGCGCCCGCCGGCACGTGCAGGTGGATCCGCCGCCCGGCCAGGGCGTTCGGGTCCAGGCCGAGCCGGCGGCCGTTGGCGCGCAGGTAGGAGAGCGCGATATGCGCCGACTCCTTCATCACGTCGCCGAGCTGGCCGGTCAGGGTCAGCCCCGGCTCGCCCTCCATGCTGGTCGCCTCGATGAACAGCACGTCTCCCCCGGCGCCGGTGACCGCGAGGCCGGTGGCCACGCCCGGCACCGCCGTACGCTCCGCCGACTCCGGCGTGTGCTTCGGCCGGCCGAGGTAGCGGACCAGGTTGTCCGCGCCGACGCGGACCGGCGTCGGGTCGTCGGTCAGGGTCACCGCGACCTTCCGCATGATCTTCGCGAGGGCCCGCTCCAGCTGCCGTACGCCGGCCTCCCGGGTGTACTCCCCCGCGATGCGGCCCAGCGCCGCGGAGTCGACGTCGACCTCCTCGGCGGTCAGCCCGGCCCGCTCCCGCTGCCGGGGCAGCAGGTGGTCGCGGGCGATGGCCACCTTCTCGTCCTCGGTGTAGCCGTCCAGGGTGACCAGTTCCATCCGGTCCAGCAGTGGGCCGGGGATGGTCTCCACCACGTTGGCGGTGGACAGGAACAGCACGTCGGACAGGTCGAGGTCGACCTCCAGGTAGTGGTCCCGGAAGGTGTGGTTCTGGGCCGGGTCGAGCACCTCCAGCAGGGCGGCGGCCGGGTCACCGGCGTACCCCACGGAGAGCTTGTCGACCTCGTCGAGCAGCACCACCGGGTTCATCGAGCCGGCCTCGCGCAGCGCCCGGACGATCCGGCCGGGCAGCGCGCCGACGTACGTGCGCCGGTGACCCCGGATCTCGGCCTCGTCGCGGATGCCGCCGAGGGAGACCCGGACGAACTTGCGGCCGAGCGCCCGGGCGACGGACTCGCCGAGGCTGGTCTTGCCGACGCCGGGCGGGCCGGCCAGGGCCAGCACCGCGCCGGAGCCGCGGCCACCGACCACGCCGAGGTCACGCTCGGCCCGCCGGTTGCGCACCGCGAGGTACTCCAGGATGCGGTCCTTCACGTCGGCCAGGCCGGCGTGGTCGGCGTCGAGCACGGCCCGCGCCGCGGCCAGGTCGGTGTTGTCCTCAGTACGCGTGCTCCACGGCATCTCCAGCACCGTGTCGAGCCAGGTACGGATCCAGCCCGCCTCCGGGGAGGCGTCGCTGGCCCGCTCCAGCTTGCCGACCTCGCGCAGCGCCGCCTCGCGTACCTTCTCGGGCAGGTCGGCGGCCTCGACACGGGCCCGGTAGTCGGCCGAGCCGTCCGGAGCGTCCTCGCCGAGCTCCTTGCGGATCGCGGCGAGCTGCTGGCGCAGCAGGAACTCCCGCTGGGACTTCTCCAGCCCCTCGCGCACGTCGGAGTTGATCTGCTCGGTGACCTCCTGCTCGGCCAGGTGGTCCTTCACCCAGCCGACGAGCAGTTCCAGCCGGGCCGTGACGTCCGGCGCGGCCAGCAGTTCGGTCTTCTGCGCCAGGGTGAGCCAGGGCGCGTAGCCGGCCGCGTCGGCCAGTTCGGAGAGGTCGGTCATCCGCTCCATCGCGTCGATGACCTGCCACGCACCGCGCTGCTGCAGGACGGAGGTCATCAGCGCGCGGTAATCACGGGCGAGTTCCCGGGCCTTGCCGGCCGGGGCGGGTTCGTCGATCTCGGTCGCCTCGACCCAGAGCGCGGCGCCGGGGCCGGGCACCCCGGAGCCGATGCGGGCGCGGGCGAGGCCGCGAATCACGGCGGCCGGCTCGCCGCTGGGCAGTCGGCCGACCTTCTCGATGGTGGCGATTGCGCCGACGGAGCCGTACTCGCCGTCGAGACGGGGCACGGCGAGCAGCTTGCGGTCGCCGGTGGCACGGGCCGCGTCGACCGCGGCCTGGGTGGTCGGGTCGAGGGTCACCGGGATGACCATGCCGGGCAGCAGCACGGCGTCGGTCAGTGGAAGTACCGGAAGAGTTGCCATCGAACACCTGCTATCGCATTGAGTTGAGCGTGTCTGACTCAAGTCATCGCGGAGCATCGTTGTTCCTCGGTGTGACCCAGGACACGATGCGGCCCCGGCGGGATTGGGCGAGCGGCCAGGCCGACGTCGGCGCATCTCCCCGCGATGCTGCGGAATCGGGATTTCGACGCCGCGCAAAACGCGACCACAGAAAGGCGTGGCTTTTGTTGCGCAATTGCCGGGCGATGAGTCAAACTTTGACCACACCCCGCCGAACACAGGGAGTAATCGACGATGGCGAGAAAAGTAATCACGGTGCTGACTGACGACCTCGACGGCGGAAAGGCCGACCGGACGGTCGAGTTCAGCCTGGATGGCGTGGCCTACACCATCGATGTCTCCGATGAGAACGCGGGCGTGCTGCGCAAGGCGCTGGATCCGTTTATCAATGCTGGTCGGCGACTCGGCCGTGGCGGCGCCGAGACGGCCCGCGGCCCCCGCCGAGTCCCCGGTTCGGGCACTCCGGGAATGAACCGCGAGCAGAACCGCGCCATCCGGGAATGGGCGGTCAGCAACGGCTACAAGATTTCCGAGCGGGGCCGCATCCCGGTCGAGGTGGTCGAGGCGTACAAGAACCGCTGAACAGCGGTCACGCCACGAAGTCGAATGGGCACCCGGCGGAACGCCCACGAACAGGCTGCGGGCCGTCCGGCACACATTCCGGACGGCCCGCGTTTTTCCTGCGTCAGTTCACCTGGATCCGTACCGCGTCGAACGCGGGGGTCTGGTTGGCTCGCTCCGACATCGGAATGCGGTGCGAACCGTCACCGGCCCAGACCGCGCACTGCGCGGTGCCGGACTCCGGCAGACCCGGGATCTGGATGGTCACCTCGTCCGGCTGGGCACCGCCGCCACCGTCCTCGGTGGCGACGAAGAAGGCCGGCACCGGCGCCGGGTCCGGCGCCTCGCCCAGGCTGCCCAGCATCCGGCAGGCGGTGTGGAAGTGGCCACGGGTCAGGCCCTGCTCGTTGAGCAGCGAGCTCTCCAGGTAGTAGCCGCCCTGGCCGGCCGGGAGGAACCGATCCCGGATCAGGTTGCGGGTGCTGACCCGGATAGCGAAGCCCTCGTTGCGGTTGATCTGCTGCGGGAAATCGG
>NZ_JBFBAO010000326.1:0-8148 GCF_040682255.1 Micromonospora sp. NPDC051296
CAGCACTCAGCGGAGTGTCACGCATCAAGTGAAGCCAACCTGTAACGCATCAACCGAAGTACGACAACCGGCTACCGGCCGGGGTGGGAGGACTTTCTGTACGTCTATCAAGGCGGCCCGCAACGGGCCGCACGCGCCGCCGCCTGGGCGCGCGTCCGTCGCTCCGCTGGCGCTCCGACTCCGGCCACGCAACACGCCCGGCGGCTGGCGCGGAAGCGGGATGCCCAAGGGGCCGCCGCAGACGGGAGGGGTTTGGGAGTGGTGGCGGTTCGTCGCCGGCAGCCGGCCGCGCCGCGCCCGAGCGACGCGGCGCAGGGGGAGGGCACGCCGGGTCCGTGCGGCGGGTCACGGGTGGCGGACCGGTGGCGGTTACTGCGCCTCCGGCGGGGGCACAACGACTCCAGGATGGCCGGGGCTGCGTCGGCGGGTCGCGGTCCGTGGGTGGTTGCGGTGGCCATCCCGTCTGCCGTCGACCCAGGCGAGCCGAGCAGACCACCGCCCGACCCGCCAGCGTCCGTACGGGTGTCAAGGTCCGCTTGACGTGGCGGGCCGGGCGGCGGCCCGCTCCCCAGACGGGCGGGTCGGCGGCAGACGGGATGGCGCTACAACGCTTTACGGTTTTTGGTCAGCTTTTCTCAATCAGTACTATCAACAGCGTCACAACCGGCGTAGTAAGGGCTGCAAGTGCAAGTACCAGACCTCGGAGAGCGTGAATGTAACGCAGAGCCAGATGGCTTCCATCTCCTTCGACCTGATGGCCTGACTCCCCTTGCCTTGATAAGGTCACATCGGCCTCCTCTTCGTCATGCTGGGCGACAGCGGGCGGTCATATGAACGGCACCCGGGCCATGGGTGCCGTTCATTGCGTTAGAGGAAGCGTTGCAGGGCTCAATGCCCGCCAACAAGGGTTTGGTGTGGCGTGGGTGTGGCTTCTTTCGCGCCACACCCAAACTATTGCTATCGGATACGAGTTGTGGTAGATGGCGCTGCCGTGTGCCCGCCGGGGTGAACGTCAATGATGATGTTGGACAGTGCGTGACCGCTCAGTCGACTGCTCGCGCAGGTGGTCGACCGGCGATGGTCCTCACACCGAGCCGGTCGCCGTGCCCGATGCAGGGGGCAACACCGGCGCGCAGCGGCACGCCGGCTGCGGCAAATTGGACGCTGCGTGCTCGCCCGCCAGGTGGGACGGCTCCCCACGGTGCAGATCAACGCGATTCCCAAGCTGAGCGTGCACACCGCCGAGGACCGTCGAGGTTTGCGCCTAGGCGCTACCCTGCTGCCGTGTCTGAGCCGGAGACGAGTGACCACAGTGTCGTGACTCAGCAGGCCCGAGCGACGCTGCCCTATCGCCTCGCCGTGTGGTACTTGCGATCAGCGATGGTGAGCTTGCCCCTGGCTTTTATCGACTTTGACCGCCTATGGCCGATCTGGCCATCGGTCATCTTCCTGAGCTTCATCTGCGTGTTGCCAGTACGCTATATGGCGTGTTTTGAGTGGAAACTATCGCAGAACGATCTCGCAGCCATGCTATGGCGAGACGCTTTTAGCCCCCGTTTCCGCTAGCCGCTCACGGCGGGCTGCCTCTTCGCGCTGCATTGCCACGTGCGCAAAGCCCGCCATCGCGAGTCGTCATCAACCGGTCTGCTGGGTGACTAACCGGGTGACGACCGGCAAGCACCCAGCCGGACAACCACGGACGTCAGTGGACGGTCAATGGCAGCTCACGGCCATGTCGGCGCTGGTCCCGGCGACCCGGAAGTTCCTTCACACATAAGCGGTCAAGGTGCGCCGACAAGCGGCCGGGCGAAGCTTGACATCCATGGGAGCGTCGGGATGGCGATTGGTGCCCCGGACTATGACGGTTGTTGCCCGAACCCGGGAAGCCAGTCAAGATCACCCTCATCGTCCTGAGGCTGTGGAGGCAGGATCGACGACAGTTCCTCATCATCGTGAGACTGCGCCTCCGGCTGGGTGCTGGTGTCGTTGATAGTGTTAAGGCGTGCCTGCTCATGCGCGCCTTTCCCTCGTGATCGAAGCCGCGAAGTCGCTTGCTGCAGGACTGACGAACCCGACGCTGCTCGTCACACTGCACCGCGACATCGATAAGCTGAGCGGCCTCGACGGTCGCAGGCTGGGGCGTTCCACCAAGCAGTACGCGCTCCGCTGGGCGATCTTTACCATGTCCTATGCAGCCGTCGAAGCGTTCTTCAACGACGTCCTCCGCGATCCCACGAGTCCGCGCGCACTGCCGCTGAATCCGGACAAGCTTTACCAAGCTGGCGAACTATATGGCGTCAAGCTCTTCACGAACGACTGGGGTGTGCGGACGCGGGTCCAGGGAACCGGAGCTGGCAATCGATCCAGGTGGGCCGTGTTCGCCGGCAAGCAGTCCCTCGGTGCCTACCTGGCGGACATGAAAAAACTCCGCGACCTGCTCAGCCACGGTCAGGACCCTCGGGCGGCGTCGAACGCTTCGGGCGCACTGTGGACGTTGGCGAACGGGGGCCATTCGATGCGGCTCATGGGCGCAGAAGGTTTTATTCAAGCCGCCTGCGATCTATCTGCCCAGACGGTGCTGGCCTTCGGTGGTGACCTGATCGACCTCCCGGAGTGGCCCGAGCCAGCTAGATCAGGGCTCTCGGCGGAACCGCGCCCGGCGCTGAAGCTCTTGCCTGCCGACGCATAGATTTGCCCCTTCACGGCCGGCAGGTTGGACACCCTGACCGGCATGGGGCCCGGCGCCAACAGCAACCGGCCGGGACGAGGGCAACCGCCGGCGGCCGATAACGGACAGCCGCCCGAGGTCGCAGACGTGGACGGACCTTGCCGGACCGAGCGCTCAGAACTCTTACAAGCGAGGGGTCCATGCCGAGCAGATTGGGTGTAGGAGCCTCACTCGGCGACGAAGACACCGACCCCTGGCAGCGTCTCGGTCATTCCCTTGATCCGTAGTACCTGCATGGCGCGATCGATCACCGGCTCGGTGACCTCGTAGTGCCCGATCAGTTCTCGTCGGCTGGGCAGCTTGGAGCCCGGTGGGAACTCGCCGGATGCGATGCGTTCAGCGAGGTCGTCGGCGATCTGCTCGTAGCGGTAACGCGGTGGCACGTGGTTCTCCTCGGTTGGCAACACGAGTAGACCACCTACGTCAGCCCTTGACCACCCAACGCTACCCATGGGAGGTTGGCGGGGAGGTCGGTTCCCTCGGTTGGCGCTGTTGGGCCGTCCTCGCCGACGTGGATGTCCGGCGCATTCCCCCGCGTTCGGGCATCCACGTCTTCAAGTAGCTGCGGCACAAGGAGGTGGCGGTGCTCCCTTCGACATGGCCGAGAGGAACGCGTTTGGACCGGGCGCGCAACGAGCCGGTCAATCGGGTCTCCTACGACGAGTACGTCCTAGCCGTCGCGCTGACCCTGGCCCGCCGACATCGGCCAATGTGGTCCTGGCAGCACTGGCGGCGCATCTGTCAGTGCGGAGCCGACCTGCCGTGCCGTGCCCGGCACCGAATACCGATCAATCGTGGGCACTGGCCGCAGGCGGGTGAGCAATGAGCGGCGGATCGGAGTGGGTGATCCTCGCGGCGCATGTTCAAGGGCTCGCCGGCTTGTGTGTCGGTTGCCGGGTGGCTCACGCGAGCGTCGTCCGATTTCTGGGCGGTGCGCGATGACCACCCACGGCCCGGTCATGCCGATCTGGAGCTGCGGGGGCTGCGACCTGCCGTGGCCGTGTCCGACGCGGCGGCGGGAGCTGCGCGCGGAGTACGCGGACGCGCCGGTGTCGCTGGCCCTCTATCTCGGGGCCTATCTCATCCAGGCCGCCGAGGACATGCCCGGGGCGCCCGCCGGCACCCTGCACCGCCGTTTCATCGGCTGGACCAGAGAGCCGCCGGAAGTACAGCAGCGAAGTACAGCAACCGTGCCACCCGCACCCGACCGGGACGAGCGCCACCAGGCCGGATGACCTCGTACGACACCTGATCCGACCGGCCTGCCAAGAGTTCACACCGAAGAGGTCACTGGTTCGATCCCAGTATCGCCCACCATAAATATTCGCAGGTTAGAAGCCCGTGACTGGAAGCCCCGGTAACGGGCTTCTGGCTATTGACCCCTTAAATCGGGAGCAGGATGGGAGCAGACCGCTCCCTGATCAATCACCATCGTGCTCGTGCCCTGACAGTGAGATCCACATCGTGGGAGCTTGGTGCTCCGCTGGTGCTCGTCCGCCGGCTGCGCCCTGTCGCTTGACAGGTCGGACCGGTCGAGGGCGGGGCCATCAGGCCAACTCTCGCCGTCTTCTGCCCGTCGCGCAGCCCACGCCCGAGTTCACCTGCCACGATGCGCTCGTCATGCACGCCGGAGATGCCTCAGTCGACGCGCTCTGTCTCACCTGCTCGGACCGGCACGCCTGGACCGGAAAGCGACGAGCACCACGACCGTCGCCGTCACCCGTCACCGCCTGACCGGCGCTGGAACTGACCTCGCACTGTGCCAGCGCGAACGCGACGACACCGCCGGCCTGATCTCCGACAAGGTCCGTCATGAACTCAGGACGTCACCATCTTCGTTGGTGGCCACCCAGATGATGCGGCCGGCAGAGCAGCGGCGGTCGCTGGACGCTCCGGCGTACCACAAGGGCTGACGAACTCACGGGTTCCGTGGCGCCGAAGCCGCGTTCTGCCGGCCGATCCCGCGTTGAACACTGCCTTCGCAGGTGGGGTGGACCCGGCACCGTCATCAATCTCGGGGTCGGGCTGGACTCTGTCGGAGAAGGAGTACGGCGACGATCTGCAGGCGGTCCGCTACCTCCTGGCCACCAGCGAAGAATCTCGCGAATCTCGATCTCCCAATATGTTGAGGGTAGGGCTCGGTGTATCGCTAGCCATTACCTTCCACTCACCGTGTTGATCAACGGACGGAGAGTGGCAGGTGAAGAGAAGGCTGAGGAGACCGCTGATCGCGGTCCTGACGGTCGCGCTGGTGGCCGCACTGGGCGGGACGCAGCTCGTCCGCGAGTCGAGAATGGACAGCGCGGCGAGTGCCGGACCGGACAGCGCGGCGGAGACCGATGACGAACCGGGCCTGCTGGACCGGATCGGGAACGCCGCGCGGAACCTGGTCAACGGTGGACCGCGCCCGGCGGAGCCGGAGGTGATCAGCGCCGGCCTAGCGGTCAACGAGAAGCTGCCGCCAGCGAAGGAGTGGCCACCCCAGAAGCGGGTCAAGGAACGGACCGCCGAGCGGACCGCGAACAGCCGCGTCTACCAGCTCTCGGACGGGCGGACCCAGGCGGAGATCTCGGCGGTGCCGTTGCACTACCGAGACTCGAAGGGCCGCTTCCAGCCGATCGATACGAAGGTCGGCCCGGTCAGCGAGAAGGGTTACGTTCAGGGCAACAAGACGAACACGTTCACCAGCTTGTTCGGTGACAGCTCAGATGAGTTGGTCCGATTCGAGCAGGGTGGCCGGAGCATCGAGTTGGGTCTGGCGGGGGCGGCGAAGGGTGTCACCCCGAAGGTGTCCGGCTCGACCGTGACCTATCCGGGTCTGGCCGGCGGCGCCGACGTCGTCTACGACGTCACCTCGACCGCGCTCAAGGAGAAGATCGTCCTGCATAGGGCGCCGAGCGGACCGGCGTCGTACACGTTCACGTTGGACACCGCCGGTCTGTCCGCGCAGCAGCGGGAGGACGGATCGATTGCGTTCGTCGGTCCGGACGGCGGTGATCCGATCTTTGTGATGCCGGTGCCGTTCATGTATGACGACAAGGACGACCGGCTGTCCCCGCACGGCAAGGTGTGGAGTGACAAGGTCACTCAGACGGTGGCGCAGTCGAGCGGCAGGTCGACGATCACGGTGACCGCGGATCCGGGTTGGCTGGCCGACCCGGCGCGGGTGTATCCGGTGGTGATCGATCCGACGATCAGGGTGCGGCCGGTGCCGGCCGACGGGCAGGACGTGGCGATCTACTCCGGCAACGCCACCAGGAACTACAACGACACCTATCAGTTGCGGGTCGGCACGGATGCGAGCCACATCTGGCGGTCACTGCTGAAGTTCGATGTGCATTCTTCGATCCCGGCGAACACGGTCATCGATGATGCCCAGCTTCAGCTGTACTACTCGCAGACTCACACGCAGTGGGCGTATGACGTGCCGATGGAGGTGCGGCGGGTCACCGAGCCGTGGGCGGAAGGGGACGAGAGCGGCCCTCTCGAAGCGACGTGGCAGCGTATGAACGGGCACATGGCCGACGCCCCGGCGGGCAATGTGGTGATCAAGGACGATGGCGACTCGGGGACCTCGGTGACCGGGTCGTGGCCGTGGTCGGGGAACGCGACGTTGACGCCGAAGGCGGTCAACGGCGACTACCGCTTCAATGGCGGTTCCAGTTCGGCCGACACTCACACGTGGGTGCCGACGATCACCGAGACGGGTGACTACCAGGTGGAGGTGCACTACGTCGGTGAGTTCGATCGGCCGGCGGCCGCCCGATACACGGTGCATTTCAGTGGTGGCACGCAGCCCTACGACGTGGATCAGCGGACGCCGACGGCTGCGGGCCGGTGGGTGACGCTGGGTACGCACCGGTTCGTGGCGGGCACGAGCGGCAAGGTGGTCCTCAACGGGGCGACCGGCACGTCGGCGATCGCGGATGCGGTGCGGTTCACCAAGGCGGGCGCGGTCAAGCAGAACGGGAAGTCGAGTGTGTGGAACTCGTTCCCGGTCCGGAATCTGGTGCAGGACTGGGTGAACGGGACGCACCCGAACCACGGTTTCATGGTCAAGGCACTCGACGAGGCCACGAAGAACCGTGGCGGACCCATCTATGAGGCGTCGGAGTACGCGTACGCCAACGATCGGCGGGATTTCAACCTGCCGACGCTGGTCGTCACGTACGGGCGGCCGGGTGTGGCGGTGAATCCGCCAACGACGATCACGTCGACCGGTGCGGTGTTGGACTGGCCGGCTTACGTGAATCCGCCGAGTGGCAGCGGCGGCAACATCGTGGAGTATCAGGTGCACCGCAGTGTGCATCAGAACTTCACGCCGTCGGCGGCGACGTTGATCGCGCCGGTCGCCGCGGGTACGCGTACGTATCAGGACACCTCGGCGGTGCCGACGGCGGCGGACAACACCAACCCGATGGACCGCAAGTTCTACTACTACATGGTCGCGGTGAAAACGCAGGACGGTGAGGTGATCGCGGGTCCGACGCAGCCGGCGATGCTGCCGAAGGCGGGTCAGATCACCCGGATCTACCGCACCGGTGTCACCGACACCACCCTGTCCGCGGCCCGGCAAACGCAGAACGTCAACGTCTACGACGGTGACCCGTACGTCGGGGTCGGCAACAACTCGACCGTCTACGGCGACACGCGTGGGCTGGTGAAGTTCCCGACCCTGACCGGCATTCCCGACGATGCGCAGGTGGTCAACGCCGAGCTGAGGATGTGGAACACCTACCTGTATCCCGGCACCAACACCAACGAGTACGTCGACGTCTACCGGCTCACCCGTACCTTCGACGAGACGACCGCGACGTGGCAGCGGGCGAGTTCGGCCACCGCCTGGAACACCGCTGGTGGTGACTACGACACCTCCTGGAAGGCAGGCTTCAACGGGTTCACCAACGACCCGGAATGGTCGACGTGGGACGTCACCAGCCCAGTGAAGGGGTGGGTCGTCACCCCGGACAGCAACCACGGGTTCCTGCTGCGGCAGCGAGACGAGGTCAGCCAGACCGCCCGGGCGATGCTGCTCTCCTCCGAGGGTGCGGAGCCGCTGCTGCGGCCGACGTTGGAGGTCACCTACCTCGAGCAGACCGCGGAGTCGACGTACTACGCGGCGGAAACTCCGCAGTTGCTGCTACCCGAGGCCACCTACGCCGTCCCGGTCACCGTCTCCAACCCCACGTTGGAGGCCTGGAACACCTCCGACTGGGAGTTGTCCTACGACTGGATGCGGTTGGATGAGGCCGGCGAGCCGGTGGACGCCACCGACGAGAGTTTCGAGTTGCGTACTCCGTTGCCGGGCAATGTGGCTCCGGGTGGCACGGTTGACATCACCGCGCAGGTGAAGGCGCCGCCGTCGTCGGTCGATGGCAACATGCGTACGGAGTATCTGCTCAACTGGGACCTGCGTAACA
>NZ_JBFBAO010000327.1:0-8090 GCF_040682255.1 Micromonospora sp. NPDC051296
CGAAGCCGGAGACCTGCAGGCTGCCGTCGGTGACGCGAAGCATCACGCCGGCCAGCACCGGAACAGACGGCCGGCTGGGCAGACTCTTCGCCGTCCAGGCCACGGCTTCGGCGAGCGCGTCGCGCTCCACTCGGAACTTCATCAATGCCTCCGCGTCGACGTCGACGTCGTCAACTCTCTCATGCCGGACGCTGCCCACCGACCCGCCTGGCGTGCGGGTACCCATCGCACCTTAGGGCGCGAGGGTATCGGCTGTGCGCCCGACCCCGTGGATCGTGTCGCTGCTGACGGTCTGTCCGACAGCAGTCGGCCGATCCACAGAAAGTCCAACGGTGATGATTGGTTTTCGTTCTTTTAGAAGAGATAACTCATCGTCTTCATCGCACCTGTGCAAACTGTGGAGAACCCGCGTCAGAGCAGGTCAGACAGGTTATCCACCGGTGGTTTTGCTGTGGAGAAGCAGGGGTACAACCCCGCCGCCGGTCCACAGGCGGCCCTCGTGCACCGGGTTGTCCACCGTCGTCCACCGGTTGTCCACCGGTAATCCACCGACTTTCTCCCCAACCCTGTGGATCGACGCGCCCGGTTCGGACGTCGTCATCCCCAGAACCTTCAACAGGTCGCCCACAGGCCGGCCGTCTTCGGTGGACAGAGCGCTCGGTTGTCCCCAGCCATCCCCAGGCGTCCACAGCGTTGTCCCCAGGGTTTCTCCACAGGCTGTGGGTAACCGGCTGCCGACGGAGCGTGGTTGTCCACCGTCGGTGGAGAACGAGCTGTGGACAACGAGTGCGGGCGTGAGCGGACACGCCTCTGATGGTGTGGTCTACACCTCGTCGAGGGTCAACCGCGGAATACGAAAAAGCCCGGCCGGAGTACCGGCCGGGCCCTCGGTGGCGGTGCCGCGGAACGACGACTTCAGCTCGGCGCGTCTGGTGCCGCGCCGCGACCTGAGGCCGTCGCTCAGGTGTTCTGCTTGATCCGGTTGGTCAGCTCGGCGATCTGGTTGTAGAGGGAACGCCGTTCGGCCATCTGCTGACGGATCTTGCGGTCGGCATGCATGACGGTGGTGTGGTCCCGGCCGCCGAACGCCTGGCCGATCCGGGGCAGCGACAGGTCGGTCAGCTCGCGACACAGGTACATGGCGACCTGGCGGGCGTTGACCAGTACCCGGGAGCGAGAGTGCCCGCGCAGGTCCTCCAGGCTCACGCCGAAATAGTCGGCGGTGGAGACCATGATCTGGTCGGCGGTGATCTCCGGGCCGGCGCCGTCCGGGATGAAGTCCCGCAGCACCTCCTCGGCCAGCGACAGCTCCACGTTCGAGCGGGTCAGGCTGGCGAAGGCGGTGACCCGGATTAGCGCCCCCTCCAGTTCCCGGATCGAGTTCGACACCCGGGACGCGATGAACTCCAGCACGTCCGGTGGGGCGTACAGCCGCTCCTGGGCGGCCTTCTTCTGCAGGATCGCGATCCGGGTCTCCAGGTCCGGCGGCTGGATGTCGGCGAGCAAACCCCACTCGAACCGGGTACGCAGCCGGTCCTCCAGCGTCGCCAGCTGCTTCGGCGAGCGGTCGGAAGTGATCACGATCTGCTTGTTGGCGTTGTGCAGCGTGTTGAAGGTGTGGAAGAACTCCTCCTGGGTCCGCTCGCGGTTTTCCAGGAACTGGATGTCGTCGATCAGCAGGATGTCGACGTCGCGGTAGCGGCGCTGGAACGCGCTGGTCTTGTCGTCCCGCAGCGAGTTGATGAAGTCATTGGTGAACTCCTCGGTCGAGACGTACCGGACCGAGCGGGCGTTGCCCAAGGTGGTGGCGTAGTGCCCGATGGCGTGCAGCAGGTGGGTCTTGCCCAAGCCGGAGCTGCCGTAGATGAACAGCGGGTTGTACGCCTTCGCCGGCGACTCGGCCACCGCGACGCTCGCCGCGTGGGCGAAGCGGTTCGAGGAGCCGATGACGAACGTCTCGAACATGTACTTCGGGTTGAGCCGGTTGCCGCCGCTGTCCGCGCCCGCCGGCAGCCGCCGGTCGTCCCGGGGGCGGTGATCCGCGCCACCGCGGCCGGGCCCGCTGTCGGTGCCACCGTCGGCCGGCAGGGCCCGGATGACGTGCTGGTCCCGGGGTGAGACACCGGGCTCCTCGCCGAACCGGGTGCCGAAGCCGCGCGGGCCGGCGGGCGGCGGATCCAGGCGCCCGGCGTGGTCGGTGAATCCGAGACCGGGCCGTCGGGTCGTCTCCGCCGACCGGTTGGCCGGCCGGGGCGGCTCGACGAACGCGGTGCCGAAGAGGGTCTCCTGGCCATCGGCCACCGGTGGGCCCGGGCGGGGGCCGCCCTCGGCCGACGGTGCATCCGGGGCCGGCCGGTCGAATCGGCCCGGGTGCGGCTGCTCGGGGATGAGCGGGAGCTGCTGCCGGCCGCCGCCGGCCGCCGCGTCCGGATCCGCCGCCAGGCCGTCGAAGCCGACCGGCCCACCGTCGTGGTCGCCGGGGCCGGCTTCGGGTGCGGTGCGGTAGACCGTGCCCGTGGCGCGGCTGTCCTCCGGTGCGCGGACCGTTACCGCGACCTGGATCGGCCGGCCCAGCCGGCGGGTGAGCGCCTCGGTGATGGCCGGCCGCAACCGCGACTCGATCACGTCCCGGGTGAAGGCGTCCGGCACCGACAGCAGAACGGTGTCCTCGACGATGGCCCGCAGTCGGGTGAGCCTCAGATACGCCCGCTGTTGCGCGGAGATGATCTCGTCGGCGAGTTCGTCCGTGGTCGCCGTCCACACCGCGGCAAGGTCGGTCGTACCGGCCACCGTCGTGCCACCCCCTCGCCTCTGCTCCCGGACGCCGCCGTCCCCCGGCCCTCCCGGGGGCTTCGTACCGAGCGGGCGTGATCTCTCACCCACCCGGACGTCCCACCGGTCGTCCTCCACAAGTTATCCACAGCCTGTGTACCGACCGATTGTGGCCGCCCACCGGGCGCGGGTCGGACCTGCCCCCTGCCGTGGCCGGGCGCTGAAGCGGGTTCACCGTGCCGAACGATTCACTACCGTGTCCGGTCTTGCCTGCCGGCGACATCCCGGACCTGGAGACGCTGACCGCAATCGGGCACGGTAACAGCGTTGTCGCCGCATCATCAACCGTCGACGCGCCTGGCGCCTTGTCGGCATCAGTGAAAACCACCGCTTCGGTCGCCCTGCGCCGCAGCTCTCCGCCCTGGTGGGTTGGTTTGACGCTGATTGCACCCGGACCTAGGCTGGAGGGGCTGCTCTCACGCCTCTGCTAGGGTGATGGGTGCTTGCTGTCCGTGGTCGCTCCCCGCAATGCCGGGGTGACGCGCCGCCCGGGCAGCACCGATCGGGGCCACCACAGCGGCGGCCTGGACCACCACGAACCCGGCGATCCCTCGCCCGGGGCCGTCCGACAACGGAGAGCCTGACGTGAGCAAGCGCACCTATCAGCCGAACAACCGCCGGCGCGCGAAGACCCACGGCTTCCGGCTGCGCATGCGCACCCGGGCCGGCCGCGCCATTCTTTCGACCCGTCGCGCCAAGGGTCGCGCCCGCCTGTCGGCCTGAGGCCGATCGGGTCCGCTCAGCGGGACGGGGCAGTCGTGCTGACAGCCGCGCAGCGACTGCGGCGCAGTAGCGACTTCGCCGCAGCGGTCCGGGGTGGCCGTCGGGCCGGTCGGGGCACACTGGTCGTCCACCTGACCCTGCCGGTCACATCCGAAGCCGTAGACGTAGCGCCGAAGCCGGCGTGGGGCGGTGCGGAGGAAGAATCCGCACCGGTTTCCCGCGCCGGCTTCGTGGTTTCCAAGGCTGTCGGACCCGCGGTGGTCCGGAACAAGGTCCGCCGTCGGTTGCGGCATCTGGTCCGGGAACGGCTAGCCGCCCTGCCGGCCGGAAGCACCCTTGTCGTACGCGCCCTGCCGGCGTCGGCCGACGCGCCGTACCAGCGGCTCGGGGTCGACCTGGACGCCGCGCTTGCCGCTGCCCGGTCCGGCCGAGGGCGGCGGTCGCGGTGAGCGCTGAGCCGACGCCACCCCGCCCGGCTACCCCGGGTGCCCGGATGCTGACCCTGCCCATCATCGCGTACCGTCGGTGGATAAGTCCGGCGCTGCCGGCCCGCTGTCGGTTCTACCCGTCGTGCAGCGCGTACGCCCTTGAGGCGGTAGCCCGGCACGGTGCGCTCAGGGGAACCGGTCTGACGGTCCGGCGGCTGTCGCGCTGCCACCCATTCAATCCTGGTGGATACGACCCGGTGCCGGAGCCGGGCGGCCGCCGACCTGCCGACGTGACTGGAGCCTGAGAATTGAGTCTCGACTGGATCTACTACGCGATCTCGTGGATCCTGCTGGCCTGGCATTCGGTCTGGGACGCCATCGGGATTCCGGACACCACGGTCCTCGGCACCACCTGGGGCTGGATCCTGGCCATCGTCTTCCTGGTGGTCACCGTCCGGGTGATCCTGTTCCCGGTCTTCGTCAAGCAGATCAAGTCGCAGCGGGCGATGCAGGCGCTCCAGCCTCAGGTGAAGGCCCTGCAGGAGAAGCACAAGGGTGACCGGGAGACGCTCCAGAAGGAGATGATGGAGCTCTACCGGAAGGAAAAGGCCAACCCGCTGATGGGCTGCCTTCCGATGTTTCTCCAGATCCCGGTCTTCCTCGGCCTCTTCCATGTGCTCAAGCGCCTCGACCCGGCCAACCAGGGCAAGACTCTCTACGGCTGGACGGTCAGCCAGTTCGAGAGCGCCTCGGCCGCCAAGCTCTTCACCGCACCGATCGCCGGCAAGTTCGGGTCGACCGCCGACGAGCTGGCGCGTCTCGGTGCCAACGGCACCACCGTCAAGATCATGGCCGGTGTCCTGGTGCTGGTGATGATGGGCACCACCTACCTGACCAGCCGTCAGATGATCCTCAAGACCGGCTGGGCGGAGGACCCGCAGCAGCGGATGATCCAGCGCCTGATGCTCTACGGCATCCCGCTGTCGCTGCTGATCTCCGGCGCGATCTTCCCGATCGGTGTGATCATCTACTGGGTCACCAACAACCTCTTCACCCTCGGCCAGCAGCAGTGGGTGCTGCGGAAGTTCCCGCCGCCGGTGACGGCGACCAGCAAGCCGGGCACCTCGGGCCGTAACGGGACGCAGCCGACGAAGTCCCTGTTCGGTCGGAGCAAGCCCGCCCCGGTGCCGCCCAAGCCGGCCGCGCCGAAGGTCGCCGGCCCGAAGCCGGGTGCCAAGCCGGTCAATCCGAAGAAGGGCCGCCCCGCCAAGCGGCAGGGCTGAATCGTCCGGGCCGCCGCTGGGAAACCGGCGGCGGCCCGTTGCGCACCGTGCAGCCGCCGGAAGGCCGGCGCCGGTGCGGGAAGCGCCGCGCATGACGCGGCGGACGGGCGAGACTGCCCTACAGACGTGCCCGTGGGCACCGGCGACGTCCCGCCGGCCGCGGGAAACCAGCGGACCCGAGGTCCGGCCGAGCGAGTACGGAGATGACACCGTGACCGACACCAGCATCCCCCGCGCTGACCAGCCCCTGGACGACGACGAGCCGACCACGGTGGCTCCGGTCGACGGCGAGCCGGAGGAGAACGACGCGGAATCGGCGCCGAGCAAGGCCGCCGGCGAGGGCGACCTGTTCCGGCAGAGTGAGATCGCGGCCGACTACGTCGAAGGGCTGCTCGACATCCTCGACTACGACGGCGACATCGACGAGCTGGTGTCGGGCGGGCGGCCGGTGGTCGAGGTGGTCGGTGGCCGCCTGCAGAACCTGGTCGGTCAGCGCGGCGCCACCCTGGAGGCGCTCCAGGAGCTGGCTCGGCTCGCGGTCTTCCGGCAGACCGGCTCGCCGAGCCGGCTGCTGCTCGACGTCGGTGGCTACCGGGCCAACCGCCGCAAGGAACTCGCCGCAGTTGCCCGGAACGCCGTCGAGAAGGTCAAGGAGCACGGCGAGCCGGTTCGGCTGGAGCCGATGTCCGCCTTCGAGCGTAAGTGCGTCCACGACGTGGTCAACGCGATCGACGGGGTCGAGAGCGAGTCCGAGGGTGTCGAGCCCAACCGGCGCATCGTCGTCCGCCCCGCGGACTGAACGGGTGGCCCGAGACGACATCACGGGTGGTGCCCCGTCCGGCCCGGGTGGTACGCCGCCCGGGCCGTCGGCTGTCCCGCCCGGATCGCCCGAGCCGGCCGGTTCGGCGCTGCCATCCGGATTTTCCGAGCCCTCCATGCCACCGTCGCGACCGCCGTCCAGCGGGCCGGTGCCGCCGCCGGATCCGGCCGTGGCGGTGTTGCCGCCCGAACTGGCCGGCGCCGCTCAGCGGCTCTTCGGTGACCGCCTCGACCTCGCCGCCGGGTACGCCGAACTGCTGGCCACCGACGGCGTGGTGCGGGGGTTGATCGGCCCCCGCGAAGCGCCCCGAATTTGGGACCGTCACCTGCTGAACTGCGCGGCGGTCGCCGAGCTGATTCCGCCGGGCGTGACCGTGCTCGACGTGGGATCCGGGGCGGGACTGCCCGGGTTGGTACTCGCCATCGCCCGGCCCGACCTGACGGTGACGCTGATCGAGCCGTTGGCTCGCAGGACCGCCTTCCTGCAGGAGACGGTGGACGCGCTGGCACTGAACGAGGCGGTCCGGGTGCTCCGGGGGCGGGCCGAGGAGGCAGCCGCCGGGCCGGATCCGATGTACGGCGACGTGGTCACTGCCCGGGCGGTCGCGCCGCTGGACCGGCTCGCCGCCTGGTGCCTGCCCCTGGCCGTACCGGGTGGGCGCCTGGTCGCCCTGAAGGGTGCCTCGGCGGCCGAGGAGATCACCGAGCATGCCGCGGCGGTGCACCGGCTCGGTGGCGGGGATCCCGTGTTGCGCCGGTGCGGCGAGGGGATCGTGGATCCCCCGACGACTGTGGTCGAGATCGTCCGGGAGCGGGTGGTCGGCCCGGCGCCTAGAGCGTCGTCGAAGAAGTCCCGGGCCCGCCGACGGTGACTTGTGCCCGGCCGGGCCCGGCAGCGACGCGCCGGACCCGGCCCGCGGCTTCCCACCAGACGTGGGTGATGCCCCCACGCGGTCTGATCGCCCTCGTGTCGCAGGGGTAGGAGCGGCGGGTTGCGAACCCGACGTGGACCGGCAACGCCCATGCGCCGTAGGCTGACCGCGCGTCGATAGTGTGGAGCGGGCGGTAATGGATGTCCTCCGGGACGACCGCTCCCGCCGGGCGGTACCTCTGCGGACAGCACGCAAGTGGCCCGGTTGACGGATGCGGACCGACCATCCGAAGCGGGCAGGGATGACAGGTGCATGACGACGGCAGGTATGACGATCCGCGCGTGACGGGGTCGGCGGGCGACCCTGTTTCACGTGAAACCGACTACCCGAGTTGGCGGCCTTCAGAGGCATCGCAGAGCCCGCCGGAGTCCGGCCGGGACGCACCCACGTCGGGTGCTCCGTCGCTGGCTCCCGAATCGTCGTCCGGCCAGGACGCTCCCGACCCGGCCGGTCGACCCGCCAACGCCACCCCCGAGGCGCGGGTGATTCCGATCCGGCGGAACGCCTCTGCCTCCGTACGGTTCGAGGCCGCGTCGCCGTCGCACCAGCAGGCGCCCGGGGTGGTGCCGGATCCCCGGCCGGCGTCCGACACGCCCGCGCCGCCGGCCGGGCCCTACGAACCGGCCGCCACCGAGGCCGCGTACGTTTCACGTGAAACTCCGACGCGCGAAGAGGATGACCCACCGTTGGCTATGGAGGCGATGCGCGCCGTGCAGATCCTGAACCCAAGTGGCGAGGTGACCATGCCTCGGCCGGAGCGGACCCGGGTCATGTGCGTCGCGAACCAGAAGGGCGGCGTGGGCAAGACCACGACCACGGTGAACCTGGCGGTGGCGCTCGCGCTGCACGGCAACCGGGTGCTCGTGGTCGACCTTGACCCACAGGGCAACGCCTCTACCGGGCTGAACGTGCCGCACCACACCGGTGTGCCGGACGTCTACGACTGCCTGATCAACAGCGTTCCCCTAGCGGACGTGGCCCAGGCGGTCGAGGGCATCCCCAACCTCTGGTGCGTGCCGGCCACCATCGACCTGGCCGGCGCGGAGATCGAGTTGGTGTCCGTGGTGGCCCGC
>NZ_JBFBAO010000328.1:0-8081 GCF_040682255.1 Micromonospora sp. NPDC051296
CTCCGCTTCGCTCCGTGCCGCCATGAGGCACCACCGCACTGAGCTGACGATTCGCACGCTGACGCTCGCTCATGACGGCCAGTCGAGGCGAATCCCGAGCCGCTGCCGCAACGCCTCGTTGTGCGGGCGGTAGTACCCGGTCAGCTCGGCGCGCAGGGCAGGCTCCAGCGGAGCCGAGCGCCGGTCGTTGTAGACCTTGAAGTCGGGCAGGTCGAACGCCGGTAGACCGAGGAAGTCCAGGGTGCGCCGGTAGGTGGCCCGGGCGTCGCGGTAGAGGTCCTCGCTGGGCAGGACGAGGATCTGCGCCCGGTCGAAGCGGTCCAGCCACGGCTGAAGGTGCTCCAGGTACCGGCCCCGGGCCCGGTAGGTGTACCAGTCGTAGCGCTCGCTGAAGTGGTCCGGTTCGGCGATCAGCCGCTCCCGCTCCCCCGCCGTACGCTCCGGCTCGGCGGCCAACGCCGCAGCGAAGTCCAGCGGCTCCACGCCGTTGGTCCGGCGCTCCTTCCAGTGCGAGTACGCCCGCTCCACCGGATCGCGCAGCAGCACGATCAGCCGCACCGCCGGCATCAGCGTGGCGACCCGCGCCGCAGCCAGAGGGTGGAACATGTACAGCGGGGCGGCCTCGCCGACCCGTACCGGGCCGCCGCGGCGGCTCTCCAGCGCCTCCCGCTGCCGCACGGTCGGAAAGTGCGAGCGGTACCACGCCTCGCCGCGCCGCCAGTTCTCCTCGAAGTAGTGCGACGACTTGGTGTTCCAGGCCGGGAAGAGCCGGGGCACCAGCGGGTGCTGGACGAGGTAGTTCCACAGCGAGGTGGTGCCGCCCCGCTTGGTGCCGATGATGAGGAAGTCCGGCAGCGGCCGACGGTCGCTGGTGCGTACCCCGTAGTCGACCAGACCTTCCCGGACCCGGCTCGTCACCTGGGCCGGTACCAGCTGCTTCACCCGGTCCCGGATGGACGACACGACCTCACCTGCCTTCTAGACCCGTGGTGGGACGCCGGACGGCGTCGCACCACGGATCTGCCCCATCGTCACCCGGATGCCACGCCGCACCCGGGGCACCGTCGACAAACCGACGCCGGCGGCGACCAGCACGCCGGCCGTCACCGCCAGGCCGGCCAGCACCCGCCCGCCGACCAGCACGCCAACCGTCGCCGCGCCGCCCACCGCGGCGACGACGGCCAGCGCCGCGCGAAGCATCGTCGCGTCGACGAGCGGCTGACCGATCACCACCCGGGCACAGCCGAACGCGATCATGTTCTCCATGACGATCCCCGCCGCCCAGGCCGTCGCCGCCCCGGTTGCGCCGTGGCCGGGGATCAGCAGGACGCCGAGCGAGACGGTGACCAGCAGTCCCGCCGACGCGGCGGCCAGATGCAGCCCGCTGCGCCCGCTCATCAGCAGCAGACTCTGCACGTTCCCGACACCGGTGTTCACCAGCATGGCCAGCGCGAGCGCGGTCATCGCGGTGGCCCCGGCGGAGAAGTCCGCTCCGAAGAGCTGAAGAAACGCCCGGCCGTAGATCGCCAGCAGCAGGTAGACCGGCCAGGAGAGCACCACGGCCCAGACGGTCAGCTGCCGGTGCACGGTCGCCGCCGTTGCCCACTGCCCTTGCCCGAGCAGCCTGGACAGCTGGGGCGACACCGCGACGCGCAGCCCCTGCATGGCGAGCTGGCCGGCGAGGATGTAGCGGCCGACCGCGCCGAAGACGCCGGCTTCCGCCGGCCCGGCGAGCACCGAGGTGAGCAGCACCCCGACCCAGACCGCGCCAGCGTCGATGACCGCCGACGCGGCCCGGGGCAGCGCGAAGCGCCAGAACCTCCGCCAGTCGGTCGGCCGAGGTCGTAGGGCGGCTCCCCGCCGGACCCCGAGCGGACCGGCGACCAGAGTCAGGCAGACCAGCAGGGCAAGCGCCGCCGGCACCAGCCAGCCGGTCAGCCCGGCCACCAGCCCCCAGCCGGCCAGCACCGCCACGCCCACCAGCGCCGGGCGCGCCAGCGGCAGCAGCACCGACTGCACCGCGAGGTAGGCGCGGATCGGTCGTACGCAGCGGAGGGCGGCGAGCAGCAGCGTCATGCCCACCACCAGCGGGACCGCGGCGAAGCTCAGCGCGATGACCAGGGCACCGTCGTCGGGAGCGTCGAGCAGGCGGGACGCCAGCGGCTCGGCGACGACCACCCCGACAGCAGCGACCACCAGCGCGGCCGCGACCGGCGGGATCAGCGCCACCGGCAGGATCCGGGCCGCGTCGCCGGACGCGCCGGCACGCCGCCTCGGCAGCGTCCAGATCAGCCCGGTTTCCGCACCCAGCGTGCAGACCGCAGCGGCCACCGTGACCACACCGATCGCCGCGAAGAACACCCCGGACCCGGCCGTGCCGTAACCACGCGTGATGACCACCGCCAGGACGAATCCGAGCAGACCGTTGGTCGCCGCCCCGAGCAGGCCGGCCATGCCCGTACGGGCGCTGTGCCGGGCTTCCGCCGCGGCGTCGGTCCCGATCCGCGGCGGCTCCGACCCGGCCACGATGGCGGGATCGCGGCGCGGGGACGAGGCGACGTCGGTGGGTGGACGCGCGGCGGCGGTCACGCCGGCACCACCTGAGGACCGGGCGGCGCACCCGGCGGAGGCGCACCGCGGGCCGCCGCCTCCCGCTCCACGAGCGCCATCGACAGGGCGACGGCGAAGAAGGCGATGGACAGGTTCGGGCTCGCCATCCCGTAGAAGGGGATCTGCACCAGGCAGATCACCGGAACCACCGCCAGCCACTGCCCGGCGGCGCCGGCGGCCCGGGCGCAGATCACCGTGACGACCAGGAACCAGGCGAGGAAACAGACCAGCGCCGGTATGCCGTGGCCGAACAGCACCATCCAGAGTTGCCCCTGAGTGCCGACCGGCGCCTCGGCGGAAACCGTGTCGGACGTGACCGGCCCGCCGTAGCCGAGCCACGGTGAGTCACCGATCCGGCGCAACACTTCCGCATAGAGCGAGAACCGGTCGGTGTTGGTGTCGCTGGACTCGACCCGGTCACCGATCAACGTGGCAACCGGGATGAACAGGGCGGTGAGCAGGCCGGCGAGCAGCACTCCCGCGACGGAGAGTCCGACCTGGACGTTGCCGCGCAGCGCGGCCCGCACACCGAGCACCGCCAGCCCCACGCCGAGGCTCGCGAACATCACCCGGTTCAGGGTGAGGAAGGCCGGGGCCAGCGACAGCGGCAGCGACGCCAGCAACGCCCAGCGCAGTACGCCCCGACGGCGCAGCATGGTGAACGCCACCACGCAGGGCAGCGTCATGGCGTACGCACCGCCGTAGTTGTTCGTGTACGGAAAGGGTGCCGCCGGCCGGTAGACCGGGTCGAGTGACCGGGCGCTGTACTCGGTCGCGGTGATATGCACCAGGTCCTGGATGTAGGGGTTGCCGGCGATGCCACCGGGAAGCAGCACCTCGACCGGTGTGGTGAGGGCGAACCGCGGCGCGAGTACGCCCAGCCAGCCGAGCGCGACCAGGCCGAACCAGAACGCGCAGAGCGGTACCAGAACCGTCGCCTGATCGGCGCGCTCCCGGGCCAGGGTGTACACGTAGCCGCCGACCACCAGGGCGGTGGCGTAGAAGCCCAGCCGCAGACCGAAGGCGGCCACCGAGCCCGGTGACGACAGGCGGGTCGCACTGATCACCACCAGAGCGAGGAAGATCAGCCAGATCCCGGTGGCGGGCGGCAACGGTACGCGTCCACGGACGACCAGCAACGCGAACAACACGGCGCCGAGCAGCGCCCAGCCGAGATAGAAGGCCCCGGCCAGCCACCAGATCGGCACCAGGCCGAACATCACCATCAGGGGCCAGCTGGGCAGCCGGGGCGGCGCGGCGGCCCACGGTGCCGGACCGGGTGCTGGCCGCCCGCCGATCGGGTCGGTCACCGCCGGCGCGCGGGTGCGGGGCACGGATCAGCCCCGTCCGTCACGGGTCAGCACGAAGCCCAGCGTGGTGACCCCGGCCGCCCGCAGCCGCTCCACCAGGCGGCGCAGTTCGGCCTGCCGGGTGCGATCCCGTTCGACCACCACCACCGCGCTGCCCTGGCGGGCCACCGCGACACCCCGTTCGTCGGTCTCGGCCGGTGGTGCGTTGAAGAGCAGGAGCGGATGGCGGGCGCCGTCCCGGAACGTCCCGAGCAGGACACTGCCGGCGCCCACCCGGACCTCGCCACTGTGCCCCGGCCGGCCGTTCGGCCCGCCGGGACCACTCGCCGGTCGGGGCAGGGTGAGCGTGGCGTCCGGGTCGGGCGACGTGCGCCGGTTGACGGGACGCGGCGACGGGCGACGCGGTGGCGTGATCACCTCGGTGGTCTCGTCGGCGGTGGTCGGGGCGGAGCGAGGTTTCGGGACGGCCGGCCTGGTCGGATCAACTGACGCCGGCAACCGCGCACGGTCGACGAGCACCGCGTCGCGGAGGCGGTCCAGTCGTCCGCTGTCGTCGGCGACGAAGACGTCGCGACCTGCGACCGCGAGCGCGACCGCCAGCCGGGCGGTGATCGGTGTGGGGTCTTCCCGGGCGCTGAGCAGGGTCACCCGGGCCGGCTGGTGGATCCGCTCCGCGATCGCCATGGCCACGTACCTGATGTCGGCCGCGACCGGACCTCGACGACCGAATCCCCGACGACCCCGGACCGTGCCGAGCAGCGCCAGACCGCTGGTACGGCGGGCGTCGTCGGCCGATCGGACCCGCCGGTCCACCGATTCGAGGGCGAAGGCCAGCACGACGCCGAGCAACGCGCCGCCGAGCAGGCCGGCCAGCACGAACATCGACTGCCGGCCGCCGGAGGACACCAGCGCCGGCTCTGCGGTCTGGGTGACCCAGCCCGGATTGACGTCCACCGCCGCGATCTCGGTACGTGCGGAGTTCAGCTGGGTCAGCTGACTGTTGATCCCGGTCAGCTCGGCCGCGGCGGTGTCGGTTCCCCCCTGGCGGGTGTTGGCGATCCGCTTCTGGACCGCCGCCTGCTGCGCGGCCACCTTGGCGATGCTCTCGTCGTACGAGCGGAGCATCTCGTCCCGCTGCCGCTCGTACATCGACCGACGGACGTCGAGGTAGGACTCGGCGGCCAGGTTGACGCTCCGCACGGCCTGCTCGGCGGTGCGCGCCCCGTAGGAGAAGCGCAGGATCTGCCCGCCGGCGGGCACCTCGACCTCGAGGGCATCCCGCACGTCGCGTTGATCCTGCCCGTTCATCTCGGCCAGCCGCCGCACCACCTCCGTGCCGGTGGCGATGCCGCTCTCCACGTTCATGTTCACCGCCCGGTCGGCGGCGGCCCCGCTGGGGCTGAAGGCGTCGGTGACCACCGGGCGGACGGCCACCACCGCGTTCGCGCGGTACAGACCGGGGACGAAGGTGACGTACCCGAGCGCGGCGACCAGTCCCAGCGCGGCGGTCACCGCCACCGCCCCGATCCGGTGCAGCGGGACGCGGAGCAGATCGCTCAACGTCACCGTACGCTCCGAGCCGCCACCGCCACCGTACGGTTCGGCGGACCAGGACCGCGGTACCGCGTCAGTCATGGGGCTTCACGCGAAGAACATGGACGGGGTGGACCAACTCAACCCCGGACTCGCGGTCGCGAGGACGGTGCTCTCCGTGCCGTTGACCACCGTCGCCGGTGCCGCGGTGGGGTGGAACGGCACGCTGCGCAGCGCACCGTCGGTGGCGCCGTAGACGATCCGGCCGCCCACCCAGGCCATGCCGCGGACGGTCGACCAGGTGACCCCGGTGGTGGGCAGGCTGAACTCGGTGGCCCCGAGGTAGTTGCCGTCCGGCTCGAAGTACCGGTAGTAGAGCTGGTTCGTGCCGGTGCGGGTGTAGTAGAGCCGCCCGTCGAGGTAGAAGGCGCCGGTCATCTGTGCCGGGTTGAACCAGGCGTTGTAGCCGGAGGATTCCCAGGGGACCCCGATGGCACCGCCGTTGAACATCGAAATGTCGATCCGGCTGCCGGTCGGCGTGCCGGCCACTAGGTGTGACCAGTAGATCCGGTCGCTGACCCGCCAGGTGGCCCCCGCCCCGGTGTAGTTCGGCTGGCTGACCGTGGTCGGCGAGCCGATCCCCGCGCCGTCGAACGGCACCTTCGCGAGCTGGCCCGCGCCGACGCTCAGGTAGAGGTGGCCGGTGGTCGCGGTGGGCGGGTTCTTCGGGACGACCGTGCGCCCGCCCGCCAGCGGGAACAGTCCCAGCCGGCCGTGGTACTCGTTGCCCATGCCGTCGGAGTTGTGCCCGAAGTAGAGGCCGTCGCTGCCCCGCCAGAGCACCGGCACCTGCGAACCCCAGGAGGTCGCGCCCGCGGGCAGCGAGGTGCCGCCACGGCGGCCCGGGTTCCAGTTGACCGGCATACCGGTGGCCGGGGTGACCGCGGCGACGCCCAGGCGGTCGACGGCGCCGGGGCCGGCCTGGTCGTACCCGGACGGGTTGTTCAGCCAGCGGAAGTGCCCGCCGAGGTAGATGATGTTGTCGGCCACCTCCACCGAGGTGATCGTGTCGTTGCCGGTGAAGTTGACCCAGGTGCCGAGCTGGCCGGTGCCCCGGGCGGCGGTCTCGAAGCGGACCAGCGCGTCGCAGTACGCGGCCGGCCAGCCGTTGCCGCCGTTGGTGCCGACCACGAACCAGGTGCCGTCACCACCGAAGCGCACATCCTGCACGTAGTGCACGTACACCGTCGGCGCCCCGCACGGCGGCACGAACTTCTCCGTGCTCCAGTCGATCACGGTGGGCGTGCCGGTGAGGTCGACCAGCGCCATCTGATTGCGGGGCAGGTCGTTGACGTAGCGGAAGTTGCCGCCAACGACAAGGGTGCGGCCGTTTGGGGAGACGTCGATGGTCCAGGCGTACGAGCCGGTGTCGTGCCGACCGACGGTGGCGTTGATGTTGAAGGTCGGATCGATCGCCCCGGTCGTGGCGTTCAGCCGGGCGAGCCCGGAGTGGGCGGCGCCGTTGATCCAGTTGAAGGCGCCGGCCAGGTAGAGATGGTTCTGATGCAGGACCATGTCGCGGATCATCCCGCCGTCCGAGCGGCCGACCCAGCTCTCGCGGATCGCGCCGGTGGCCGGATCCAGCGCCACCAGGTTCCGTCGGGCCACCCCGTTGACGTTCTTGAACGCCCCGCCGACGATCAACGTGCCACCCGGCCCGGCGATGAGCGCGTTGACCGCGCCGTCGAGCACCGGCAGGAACGTGGTGGAGATGGCCCCGGTGGTCCGGTCGTACGCGAACAGGTAGCGCCGGATGATCCACGTCGAGCTGGCTGTCTGGCGGATCTGGGCGAAGCTGCCCCCGACGTACACCATGTTGCCCACCTCGGCGAAGGCGCGCGCCTCACCGTCCCTGGCGTGCGGGGTGTGGTCGGCGGGGTTCGTCGTGACCAGGGTGCCCGGCTCGGGGGCCGGCACCACGGCCGCGGCTGCCGCGGTGGGCACGGCCAGCACGGCCGCGACGGTCGTCAACGCGACGACCCCGGCCCGGATTCGGGGTCTACGCGCGGAACGCCACGACAAGGACAATCTGGGCACGCTGAGCCTCCGGAGTGGACGAGAACGCACGTAGAGTCTCGCGTCCACTCCGGAGGGCAACAACCACCGATTGGGTGACCGGCGGCTCGATAAGCGGACAAAAGCCGCGATCGGTCAGATGCCCGACAGCCGCCGATGCCACGGCAGGGCCTGCGAATCGCCTCCGCTCAGCGGCTCCCTCCCGTCGGTTGCCGCAGATAGCCATCCCGTCCGGCGGCAGCGAACCCGGCCAGCGCCGCCGCGTCGTGGTTCATGGTCATGTTGCAGGCGCTCGTCGTCCGCGTCATGCCCGGCGAGTTGAAGTAGATAGCGGCCTTGATCTTGGGATGCGCCTTGAGCGCCGACGGGAACTCCTCGAACCAGCGCTGCTTGGCGGTCGGGTCAGCGCTGTCGAAGTTGGTACCGAACTCTGCCAACATCCGCGGCTTGCCCGCGCCGACACCATCATCGGCTCGATCCGGGACCGGCTGCTCACCCTGCCGCCGCAGACCGTCGTGCACACCGGCCACGGCGACAGCACCACCATCGGCG
>NZ_JBFBAO010000329.1:0-8068 GCF_040682255.1 Micromonospora sp. NPDC051296
AGCGAACTCGGCAAGGATCTCGGACTGGGTTGCGTGACGGTCACCGGCGACGCGGTGCCGAAGCTGCTCGCGGCCGCCGCGAACGCCAGCGCGGCGACCCCGTGGACCTCGGGTGGCAAGCGCTGGACGGTCACCCTGCGGCCGCTGCTGCCCGACGAGACGGACTGCGGCGACCTCGCGAACAACCGCTGATCCCGATTCGAGCGGCCGGGTCAGCGACCCGGCCGCACCGGGAGGACGCGGAACCCCGTCCGGACCTATCGTGGTCCGGGTGCCGCGCTTGGTCTTCTCCGGCCTGGATGTGGGCCGGATCCGCTTCGCCATCATGCCTTTCCAGGAAATGCTGAAGGCCGCACGCGGCCTGGGGCTACGTCATCCGCCGCCGGGGCTGGTCGGGTGGCGGCACCGCATGCGGCCGCTGCTTCCGGCCGCCGCGCGACCGGTGCTGGCGCTTTGTAGCGCGCATCCTCGACACCTGCCGGACTTCCTGACCCCGCAGCCGCCGGCGCGGCCGCAGTCCTTCGAGGACGAACTCTCCGCCGCGCTCGACGACCCGGCCGCGCCGGTCGTGGCGGACACGGTCACCTTCGCCGGTGTGCTGGGCACCACCGTGCCAGTCGTCGACGACCTGATCCAACACCCCGATGAGGGGCGGCGGATCCTCGCGCGGTCGTTCGTGGCGCTGCACCGAGCCGTACTCGCGGCCGACTGGCCCCGGATGCAGGCACAGTTGGCCGCCGATGTCTCGTACCGGGCGCGGCTGGCCGCCCGGCACGGCGTGGCGGCCATGCTCGACACGCTGTGCCCGCAGTTCGTGCGATGGCGGTACCCGTACCTGGAGTTCGCCGGACCGCCGGCGGCGGACCATCCGCTGGACGGGCGGGGCCTGGTGCTGGTGCCGAGCATGTTCCTCACCGACGGCGTGCACCGACAACTCAATGATCGGCAGCAGCCGATGCTGTTCTATCCGGCGCGCACCGCGGCGGAGTTCTGGCGTGACGGCGCGCGCTTCGCCGGGCCGGACGGCCGGCTGGCCGGACCGGTCGGCGTGCATCGTGCGGTGTTGCTGCGGACCCTGGCGGCCCGACCCGGCCTCGGCACCGGGGAGATCGCCGCGGCGCTGGGCGTCGCGCCGTCGACGGCATCGGCGCACGTGGCGAGGCTGCGTCGGGACGGTCTGGTGATGACGGTGCGGTCGGCCCGCAATGCCCGACACGAGCTGACGCCGCTGGGCTGGCAACTGCTTGACGCCAACATCGCGTAGGTCCTCATCGGTCCTCAGTCGACCGCGATCGCCTCGATCTCCAGCAGCCACTCCTCGGCGTAGATGTCGGTGATGACGATGGTCAGCGCGGGGACGTGATCGCCGAGGATCTCCTGGCGGATGCGGCCGTTGGCCTCCCGGTGGCTGCGGTCGGCGAGGTAGATCGTGACCTTGGCGAGGTTCCGGACGCCCATGCCCGCCTCGGCCAGGACCGCGAGCAGGTTCCGCCAGGTCAGGCGGCACTGGGAGGCGAAGTCCGGCGGGACCACACCCTGCTCCGCCCACGGCACCTGGCCGCTCACGAACACCGTTCGACGGGCGCCGGAGACGAGGGTGCCGTGGGTGTACGTACCACCACCGTCCGGGAGGATCGGCGGGTCGAGCGGCCGGATCTGCGAGGTCTGCATGGCCCGGAAGGTAGCCGTACCGCCGAACCGGGTCCGAACGTTTCGCCGGAACGCCGAATCGTCGCGGCACCCGGACGCAACCGAGCACTGCCGCCGGGGCTTTCAGTTGGGAGCGTTCACAACCGGATGGGGGAACGATTTAGCGGATGTTTCGGACACATTTCATCGAAGGTCTTGACGGGCATGTGTTAACGCTAACAACATGAGGCTCCGGTAACACTCGCGTTTGGAGCCCGCCATGCAAGTGTCCGTACCCCGGTCTGCCTCCGATCCACGCTCCGGGTCCAGAGTGCTCAGCATCGTCAATGTGCTCGTGGCTCTTGCCGCCGCGCTGAAGCGCCTCGGCACCGCGGTCACCCCCAACCCGCCCGGCCGGCTGCGCCGGATCTCGCTCGCCACGGTCGGTGCGCTCGTCTGCACCGGCCTGGTCGTCCCCGGTGGTGTGGCGCAGGCCGACGACGGGTGGTCGCCACGGTCGGCGTACACGTCGACCGATCGGGGTGACGGCACGTACACCGTGCCGCTCCTTCGCTCCGACGTGCCGGACATCAGCGTCGAGCGGGTACCGGCCGCCGAGAACGACGAGGGCCGGGACATCTACTACATGATCAGCACGACGATGCACCTGAGCCCGGGTGCGCCGATCATGAAGTCGTACGACCTCGTGAACTGGGAGATCGTCAACTACGTGTTCGACCGGGCGAGCATCGGAGACTCGTTCTCGCTGCGCAACGGGCAGAACTCCTACGGCCAGGGCCAGTGGGCGTCGTCGCTGCGCTACCACGACGGGACGTACTACGTCGCCTTCAACACCAACAACCTCTCCGGCGCGTACATCTACCGCACGGACGACATCGAGAACGGCGCGTGGCAACGTACCGCCCTCGGTCGCGGCCTGCACGACCCGTCGCTCTTCTTCGACCTCGACGGCACGCCGTACATCTTCTACGGCAACGGGAACATCAGCGCGGTTCGGCTCAACGCCGACCTGACCGCCATCGTGCAGGACTACCCGAACGTCTTCACCGCGAGCAACTACGCCGGCCAGCCGTTCATCGGCGGCCTCTTCGAGGGCGCCCAGTTCTACTACATCGACGGCTGGTACTACGCGGTCATCATCACCTGGCCGTCGGGGCAGGGGCGGCAGGTCGTCATGCTCCGCTCGCCGGAACTGCTCGGCCGCTACACCTCGGTGGGCGGTGTGAACACCTACGAGGCGCGCGGCGTGCTCAACTCCAACGGCTTCGCCCAGGGCAGCCTCGTACCGATCTCGCGTGCGGGCGGCGAAACCGACTGGTACGGCATGTTCTTCCGGGACACCTTCCCGATCGGGCGTATCCCGGCGCTCATCCCCGCCACCTGGCAGAACGGGTGGCCGACCTTCGGCAACAACGGCGTCGTGCCGGTGGAGGGCGGGTTCGACAAGCCGATCCGGCTCAGCCCGGCCGAGGAACTGCTCGAGCGGCAGAAGGGCATCGTCGCCTCGGACGACTTCGCCAACGACGCGCCGCACAAGGCGTACCAGGACGAGCAGTGGACGATCCCGGCACCGCCCGACATCGACGAGTCGCTCATCGGCGTCGAACTGCTGGCGAACCCCGGGTTCGAGTCCGGCACGGTCTCGCCGTGGGCCGCGCAGTTCGGTGCGACGCTCGCGCTGGACTCGACCGACGCGGCGTCGGGGTCGGCGGCGCTGAAGGTGAGCGACCGCACGCTCAACGGCTCCGGGCCGAACCAGTTCCTGAACGGGAAGATGCAGCACGGCGTCACCTACACCGTGTCGGCGAAGATCAAGTACACCTCGGGTCCGAGCAGCGTGCGGTTCAACCTCGTCGCGGACTGGGGTTCGGGCGTGCAGGAGATGACGTTCGGCAACGTGCCGGTCGGGCAGTGGACGACGGTGACGGGACGGTACACCGTGCCGGCGACGGCGAACCTGAACAACTTCAAGTTCGCCGTGGAGACGCCGTGGGCCAACCCGCAGCCTCCCTCGTCCAGCGTGGAGTACCTGATCGACGACGTCTCGATCGTCGGGCAGCCCTCCACCATCGAGTACCCGACCGAGGCGGAGATCGCCCCGAACGGGTCGCGGCTGGACATGGCGTGGGAGTGGAACCACGCCCCGGACAACCGGTACTGGTCGCTCACCGACCGCGACGGCTGGCTGCGGTTGACGACCGGCAAGGTGGTGACCGGCAACTACGTCTACACGAAGCTGTCCAACCGCGCCGAGCTGGCCTGGTTCGAGGAGGCCCGCAACACGCTCTCGCAGCGTACGTTCGGGCCGCGGCAGTCGGTCGAGACCCGGATGGACGTCTCCGGCATCAAGGACGGTGACGTCGCGGGCCTGGCCGCCTACAACCGGGGCTTCTCGTACGTGGCAGTCAAGCGCGTCGGCGGGGTGAACACGCTCGGCGTGGTCAACCGGGGGCAGCCGTTCGCGGTCGACCTCAACCAGTCGACGCTGGAGAACTTCCTGCCCGGCACGACGGTGTCGTTGGGGGATGCGACCGAGGTGCACCTGAAGGCGGACCTCGACTTCGCCGCACCGGTCGGTCAGCTGTGGACGACGTTCCACTACAGCCTCGACGGGCTGACCTGGACCCAGTTGGGCAACCGGGTCGGCCCACAGACCCTGGACGGCAGCCTCGCGCACTTCATGGGACACCGGGTCGGTCTGTTCAACTACGCCACGCAGCAGACCGGCGGGCAGGTCGACTTCGACCACTACCTGCTCAGCGACACGCTGACCGCACAGGGTCGGCCGCTGGACACGAGCGCACTCGACGCGGCCATCGCGTACGCGGGAACGCTCGACGAAGCCGACTACCCGGCCGACGCCTGGGCCGCGATGCGGGCCGCGCTCGCCGCCGCGACGGCGGTGCGGGCCGGCGAGTTCGGCACCCAGAACCAGATCGACGCACCGGAGCGGGCGCTCAGCTACCAGCTGGCCCGACTCGGTGTGCTCAGGGCCGACGCGCCCGAGTTGCCCATCACGGTCGCCGTGCAGGCCCGCTGCCTGGCCGGCAAGGCGTATGTGGCGGTGCAGGCGCGTAACGACCATGACGCGCCGGTGGACCTCGCCCTAGCGACCGCGTACGGCGAGCGGTCCGCCGCGAACGTCGCGCCGGGCGGCAACGCGTACCAGTCGTTCGCCACCCGGGCGGCCTCGGTGCCGGCGGGTTCGGCGACCGTCCGGGCCACCGGGTCCATCAACGGTGCGGACGTCACGAGCGTCTTCACCGCCGAACATCCCGCGATCAACTGCGGGCCGCAGCAAGTCCAGTAACCCCACGAAACCCCCGGATCCACCACCGATCAAGGAGGATGTCAGTGGTACAGCGATTCCGAAGGAGGACCCGTCGGCGGGTCGTCGCGATCGCGGCGGTCGGCACGATGCTGGCTGCATGGTTCGGCCCGGCGGCGCCCGTCCAGGCAGCCGACACGAATCTCATCGTCAACGGTGGATTCGAGGAGGGCCTCGGCAACTGGTTCGTGAACAACGGCAATGCGACCGACAGCGCCACGCTGTCGCTCACCGCCGACGCCTACGCCGGTTCGAGCGCCGTGCTCGTCACCAACCGGGCGACGACCGGCTCGGGTCCGATGCAGGACCTCAGTGGCAAGGTGCAGGCCGGGCAGACCTATGCCCTCACGGCCAGGATCAAGTACGAGAACCCGAACTCGCCCGCGACGAAGCAGTTCTACGCCACGATGCACTACGGCGGGGGCACCTACACCAACCTCGTCAGCGTGGTCGCGACCAGGGGCCAGTGGGCGCAGTTCAACGGGTCGTTCACCATCCCGTCGGGGCAGAACGTGTCGACGGCGCGGCTGTTCTTCGAGACGCCGTGGACGAGCAACCCGTCCTCGGACCCGAACGTCCACCTCATGGACTTCAAGCTCGACGACGTCACGGTGGTCGGCGCCGCGCCGCCCCCGACGCCGTCGAAGACCATCGAGGTCGTCGGCAAGCTGCCGGGGGAGCACAACCCGTTGATCGGGCACAAGTTCGGCGCCGACGGGTTCGGCTTCGCGCACGACGGCCGGGTGTACCTGTACCTGACCAACGACACCCAGGGCTACGCGCCCAACCCGACCACCGGCGTCTCGCCGCAAATCAACTACGGCAACATCAACCAGATCACGTTGCTCTCCTCCGCGGACCTGGTGAACTGGACGGATCACGGCGAGATTCAGGTCGCCGGCCCGAACGGCGTGGCGCCGTTCACCGGCAACTCGTGGGCACCCGGCATGGCCAAGAAGGTCGTGAACGGCCAGGAGAAGTTCTTCCTCTACTACGCCAACGGCGGCGGCTCCAGCAACGTGATCACGGGTGCGTCGCCGCTCGGCCCGTGGACCAGCGAGCGCACCAGCACGCTGATCGACGGCCGTACTCCCGGTGCCGAGGCCGTCGCGTGGAAGTTCGACCCGGCTCCGATGGTGGACGACGACGGCGAGGCGTACCTCTACTTCGGGGGCGGTCCCGCGTCGACGAGCATGCCGGCGGCCGAGCGCTTCAACAACCCGAAGAACCTCCGCGCGATCAAACTCGGCAGCGACATGGTGTCGACCGAGGGTACGGCGGCGGTCGTGGACGCCCCGGTGGCCTTCGAGGCGGCCCAGGTGTTCAAGCGCGAGGGCAAGTACTACCTCTCGTACTCGTCACACTTCGGCGGAAACGACTTCGGCGGCAACCAGACGCCGCTTCCCGGCTACCCCGGCGGCGGCCAGATCGGCTACATGATCTCCGACGACCCGATGTCGTGGCCCAAGGAGACCTACGCGGGAGTGCTGTTCCCGAACCAGTCGCAGTTCTTCGGCGCCGGCACCGGCGGCAACAACCACCAGTCGGTGTTCGAGTACGAGGGCAGGTACTACTTCACCTACCACGCCCCGACGCTGAACAAGCGCATCAACGGGAACACCACCCAGGGCTACCGCAGCCCGCACATCCAGGAGCTGACCTTCAACCCGGACGGCACGATCCAGCAGGTCGTCGGCACCTACGCCGGCGTCGACCAGGTCAGGGACTTCGACCCGTACCGCGAGTTTGAGGCGGAGACCTTCGGCTGGAGCAAGGGCGTCGCGACCGCGAAGGTCAACGGCGGGTCCCCGGAGTTCGGCGGTACGGCACCGAACCTGGTGGTGAGCGACATCGACAACGGCGACTGGACGGCGCTGTCGTCGGTGGACTTCGGCAACGGTGCCCACAGCGTGACGGCGAAGGTACGCCCGCTCGTGGCCGGCGGGAAGATCGAGCTTCGGCTCGGCGAGGTCACCGCGCCGGTGGTTGCGACCATCCCGGTCGACGCGCCGCTCGGCGAGTGGACGGAACTGAGCGCCCAACTCGACGGCGTCGCCGGCGTGCACGACGTGTACTTCACCTACGCCGGACCCGCAGGCGCCGATCTCTTCGAGATCGACACCTGGAGGTTCGAAGCGGGCGCCGAGGTGCCGGTGACGGTCACCGCGCAGGCGCGGTGCGTCGCCGGTAAGGCGTACGTGGCGGTGCAGGCGCGCAATGATCACAACGCGCCGGTGAGCATCGCGCTGGAGACCGCGTACGGACAGCGTTCGGTCGCGAACGTGGCGCCGGGTGGGAACGCGTACCAGCAGTTCAACAGCCGGACGGCCTCGGTCGCGGCCGGTGCGGCAACCGTCAGGGCCACCGGGTCCGTCAACGGTGAGGATGTGACGACCGTCGTCACCGCCCAGTACCCGGCCGTCGACTGCGCCAACTGATCCCCGAACACCAACGAGTGATAGCGGAGCATCGGATGAAAACAGCGAATCGCAAACGGCTTCTCGCGGCGGGTGCCGCGGGTGCCCTGCTGGCCGGGTCGGTGGCGTTGGCGTCGCCGGCTCTGGCGGAGCCGGGTGACGAGTCGGACGTGCGGGTGACCGTCGACATCGAGCCGATCAAGGAGCCCGGTGTGTTGGCGATGTCGATCGCCGGTGACTCGGTCGCTCTGGCCGAGGACGGGTCGACGTTGCTGGTCCGTCAGTTCGTCGGCACCCTGCCGACGGTCACCGTGACTGACACCCGTACCGCGGATGAGGTGCCCGAGGGCGCGGCGTGGGCCGTGCTGGGCAGCGCGACCGACTTCGCGGGCAGCGCCGGTCAGGCGCCGATCGGCGCCGGGCATCTGGGGTGGAAGCCGCAGCTGATCGACGGCGGCGACACCGGCCTGGTCAGTGAGGGTGAAGAGGTCGTGACCGTCCTGGACGAGGCGACCCAGCCGGGTAACAACGTGGGTCTGGTCGACCAGGAACTCCTCGTCTCGACGTTCGACTCCGGCGCGGTCGCCGAGGGCGCGTACTCGGTCAACGCCGACCTGTTCCTGCGGACCCCGGCGGACGTCGCCGCGGGTGCGTACACCTCGACGCTGACCCT
>NZ_JBFBAO010000330.1:0-7883 GCF_040682255.1 Micromonospora sp. NPDC051296
AAGAAGCTGCACGCTGAGCGCCAGGCATATTTGGATCTTGTGGCGCGGGGTGTGGGTACGAATCCGGTGACCGGCAGCCACGCACCACATCGTCCTGGTGGGCGACGGTGACGCCGGGGCCGGCGTGGTCGGCGTCGGCTCCGCCGAGTCCGTCGGCGTCGGCTCGGTCGGCGTCGCCGTCGGGGTGGGGGTCGGCTGGGTGGGCGTCGGCGACGGGGAGGACGGCGCGGCGCCCACGACCAGCGACACCTCGTCCGTGGCGCTGGTCGCCGTGCCGGCCGCCGTCACCGTGAAGGCGTAGGTGCCTGCGGTGCCGGGGGTGCCGCTGAGCTTGCCGTCCGGGGCGAGGGTGAGCCCCGGGGGCAGGTCCCCGGCGGTCACACTGAACTTGATGTCGGAGTCGCCCTCGGCGGTGAACCGGAACGAGTACGCCTTGCCGACCCTGCCGCGGGGCGGCTCTCCCGACGTGATGACGGTCGCCGGTGCGGCGATGACCACCGTGACTTCCTGCTCGGCGAAGAAGTTGTGCGCGTCGGACATCCGGATGCCGAAGGTGTAGCTGCCCGGGGTGGTCGGCGTACCCGAGAAGACCCCCGCCGACGACAACGCCATCCCCACCGGCAACGAGCCCGACCGGAGCGAGAGCCGGTGCGGGGCGGTGCCGCCCGACGCCGTGAACTCGTGCGTCGGGTACGGCTGCCCGGTGTACCAGGGCGAGGTCGGGGCGTCCGAGGTGATGGTGATGGTCGGCGCGACCACCACCACGGTGACGCTCTGCTCGGCGAACTCCCCGGCTGCGTCCGTCATCCGGATGCCGAAGGTGAAGCTGCCCGGGGTGGTCGGCGTACCCGAGAAGACCCCCGCCGACGACAACGCCATCCCCACCGGCAACGAGCCCGACCGGAGCGAGAGGGTGTAGGGAGCGGTGCCGCCGGAGGCGGTGAACGTGTGCGTCGGGTACGACTCGTACGCGGTGACCGGCGAGGCCACCGGACCGGAGGTGATGGTGACGGTGGCGGCAGCCGCCGGCTGCGCGCTGCCGAGCAGCAGCACCATGAGCACTGAGACAATCACAACCGGCCGCAGCGTCTTCATCGCACTTCCAGGACTGTGGTGGGGAGAACCGTCACTCGCATTCGCCAGCGGACTGAGACTTTATCCAACCAGGACCAGTGACGACGCGTAATAGACCGAACGGTGACCGCGTGTCGTCGAACGGGAACCAGCGGTCACGGCGGGCATTCCTGGAGTGGCCGGGAGACCGTCGCGGGGCGGCTACGAGCCGCCCCGCGAACAGGTCACAGGGCCGGTGGGGTGAGCGTGCCGACGGCGCTCTCCAGCGCGGCGGCGACCCGGTACATCCGGTCGTCGGCCATCGTCGGGGCCATCACCTGCAGGCCGACCGGCAGCCCGTCGGAGAGCCCGCACGGCACCGAGATACCCGGCCCGCCGTACAGGTTGGTCGGGATGGTGAACAGGTCGGCCAGGTACATCTGGTACGGGTCGGAGGTGCGCGCGCCCAGCGGGAAGGCCACGAACGGGGTGGTCGGCGAGATCAGCGCGTCGACCCGCTCGAACGCGGCGGTGAAGTCGCGGGTGATCAGCGTACGGACCTTCTGCGCCTGCCCGTAGTAGGCGTCGTAGTAGCCCGACGACAGCGCGTACGTGCCGATCATGATGCGCCGCTTGACCTCGGCACCGAAACCGGCCTCCCGGGTCAGCGACATGACCTCCTCCAGCGACCGGTTGCCGTCGTCGCCGACCCGCAGCCCGAACCGGACGCCGTCGAAGCGCGCCAGGTTGGAGGAGCACTCGCTCGGTGCGATCAGGTAGTACGCCGGCAGCGCGTACTTGAAGTGCGGGCAGGACACCTCGACGATCTCGGCGCCCAGCTTCGTGAGCGTGTCGACGGCCTCGTTGAAGGCGGCCAGCACGCCCGGCTCGGCGCCCTCGCCGGCGAACTCGCTGACGATGCCGAGCCGCACCCCGGTCAGGTCGCCGGTGGCGCCGAGCTTCGCCGCGGCCACCACGTCCGGCACCGGCGCGGGGATGGAGGTGGAGTCACGCGGGTCGTGCCCGCCGATCGCCTCGTGCAGCAGCGCGGCGTCGAGCACCGTACGCGCACACGGGCCGGGCGTGTCCAGCGAGGAGGAGAAGGCCACCAGGCCGTACCGGGAGGTGCCGCCGTACGTCGGCTTGGCGCCGACGGTGCCGGTGACCGCGCCCGGCTGGCGGATCGAACCGCCGGTGTCCGAGCCGATCGCCAGCGGCGCCTCGTAGGCGGCGAGCGCGGCGGCGCTGCCCCCGCCGGAGCCGCCCGGGATCCGGTCGGTGTCCCACGGGTTGCGGGTCGGCCCGTACGCCGAGTACTCCGTGGAGGAGCCCATCGCGAACTCGTCCATGTTGGTCTTGCCGAGCATCACCGTGCCGGCGGCCTGCAACCGCTGCACGATCGTCGAGTCGTACGGCGGGCACCAGCCCTCCAGGATCTTCGACCCGACGGTGGTCGGCACACCCTTGGTGGTCAGCACGTCCTTGACCGCGATCGGCACGCCGGCCAGCGGGCCCAGTGCCTCCCCGGCGTCGCGGCGGGCGTCGACCTGCCGGGCGGCGGCCAGCGCACCCTCGGTGTCGACGTGCAGGAACGCGTTGACCCGGTCGTCGACGGCGGCGATCCGGTCCAGGTGCGCCTGGGTGACCTCGACGGCCGAGGTCTCCCCGGCGGCGACCAGTCCGGCAATCTGGGTCGCGGTCATTCTGGTCAGGTCGGTCATGAGGCCACATCCTCGTCCAGGATCCGCGGTACGCGGAACCGCTGCTCCTCCGCGTCGGGCGCGCCCGACAGCGCTTCCTCGGGGGTCAGGCACGGCGTCACGACGTCGTCCCGGAGCACGTTGGTCAGCGGCACCGAGTGCGAGGTCGGCGGGATGTCCGCGGCGGTGACCTCGCCCACCTGGGCGACCGCCTGGAGGATCACGTCGAGCTGGCCGGCGAAGGTGTCCAACTCCTCCTCCGTCACGGCGAGCCGCGACAGTCGCGCCAGGTGCGCGACCTCCTCGCGGGAGATGGCGGCCATCGGTGCCCCCTTCGTGGCTGTCCTGCGTCGGCGTGCCCCACCCGGGTCGGCGGAGCGCGACCCGCGGTGACGGCAGCGAGTCTATTGTTCCGCACCCGACCGGCCGCTCCCGGCTCCCCGGGCGCCGGGACCACGGGCCAGCGCGGCCCGGCGGATCACCGGCCGGGCCGGCGGGGCGTGTCCGTGTCGTCGTGGCCGCCGAGCGGGCGCAGCGGGCGGTACCGGGCCAGCCAGGCGACCAGTTCCTCCGCCGGCATCGGCCGGGCGTAGAACCAGCCCTGGGCGACGTCGCAGCCGGCGGCGTGCAGCATGCGCCAGGTGCGCTCGTCCTCCACACCCTCGGCCACCACGCGCAGTCCCAGCGCCTTGGACAGCTCGATCGTGGACCGGACGATCGCCGCGTCGTCGGTGTCGTCGGTCATGCCGAGGACGAACGAACGGTCGACCTTCACCTCCGACAACGGCAGCCGGCGCAGGTGCTGCAGGGATGAATACCCGGTGCCGAAGTCGTCCAGCGCGATGCCCACGCCGATCCGGTGCAGCCGGGTGATGGTCGTCAGCACCCGACGCGGGTCGGCCATCAGCGCGCCCTCGGTGATCTCCAGTTGCAGCCGTTCCGGGGCCACGCCGTAGCGGGTGAGCCGGTCGGCGATCTGGTCGGCGATCTCGCCGGTGTGCAGGTCCCGCACGCTGACGTTGAGGGCCGCGCGCAGGTGCAGGCCCGCCGCCGACCACTTGGCGAGTTGCTCCACCACGTCGTCGACGACCCGGCGGGTGAGCAGCCGCATCACCGCGCTCTGCTCGGCGACCCGGATCAGCTCCTCCGGGTCGACCATCCCCCGGCGCGGGTGCCGCCAACGCAGCAGCGCCTCCACGCCGACCATCTCGCCGGTGGCGATGGCGATCTGCGGTTGGTAATACATCATGATCTCGCCCGCGTCCCCGGCCGGCTCGGCACCGCGCTCGGGGTCAGCGTCCGACGGCACCGGATCCGGCTGGCCGTCGAGCCACGCCGGATCCGGCTGGACGGCGGCCTGGGCGGGGTCGGCCCACGGCTCGCCGGTGGGTGCCGCCGACGGGGCGGACCGGGCCGCGCGGCGCAGGATCGGGTCCGCGCCGGTGACGATCCGGGCGATCAGCTCGTCGTCGTGGGCCACCAGCGAAGGGCGGCGTCGCCGCCGACTCCACCACCGCGGGCCGGGGCGCTCGTCCACCGGCGGGGACGCGGGCAGCATCGCACCGTCACCGCCCCGCACCACGGGCGCGTCGACCGGCGCGTCACCGTCGACCGCCCGGCCCGCCTCCAGGACCCGGCGCAGGTCGGCCAGCAGGCCCAGCCGCTCGGCGGAGTTGTGGTCGGACTCGGCGGTGTAGACGGCGACCGTGTCGTTGCGATGCTTCGCGTCGTACATGGCCACGTCGGCGTGGCGCATCAGGGTGGCGAAGTCCTCGCCGTGCTCCGGGTACAGCGCGATGCCGATGGAGCCGCCGACGTCCAGCGGCAGCCCGTCCAGCGGGACCGGCTCGGCCAGCACCCGCACCACCTGGTCGGCCAACGCCCGGGCCTCGGTGACGTCGGTCAGCCCGGTCATCACGATCGCGAACTCGTCCCCGCCGAGCCGGGCGACCAGGTCCGGCGGCTCGACCACGTCGGTCAGCCGGGCGCTCACCTCGACCAGCAGCCGGTCGCCGACCGCGTGCCCGAGCGCGTCGTTGACGTTCTTGAACCGGTCCAGGTCGATCAGCAGCAGGGCCAGGCGGGCGTCCGGCTCGCCCCGCGCGCCACGCTCGGCGTGCCGGTGCACCTGCTCGTTGACCTCCGCCAGCAGCGCCTTGCGGTTGGCCAGCCCGGTGAGCGGATCGAGCGAGGCGAGTTGGCGCTGCTCGACGGTGAGCCGGGCCATCCGGTACACCGCGAACAGCGGCACCAGCACCAGCGGAACCAGGGCCGCGCTGGCCCGCGCGGCGGTGACGAGTACCGGCGCGAGCAGCAGCAGGGACCCGGTGGAGAGCAACTCGAACGGCAGGCCGTGCCACGCGTTGGGCCACCACCGCTCGCCGAAACGCAGCCGTACGGCGGCCGTGACCAGGCCGTAGTTGACCAGGAACCAGGCGACCCCGGCGCCGCCGATCGCCGCGATGTCGGTCCACCCGAGCGGGCCGCCGGCGAAGACATCGCCGGGCCCCAACCGGGTGACCGCGTACGCGGCGGCCAGCGAGCAGGCGTACTGGCCGGCGTTGAAGGCCGTCCGCCACGGGGCGTGCCGCATCCGGACCCCGGACACCAGCACGGCGACCGCCTGTACGGCGACCGCGGGGCCGAGCCCCCAGCCGAGCAGGATCGCGAAGGTGAAGCAGGTCGACGGGAAGACCGCCGACGAGGACTGCCGGCGACCGGGTGGGAGGAAGGGGCGCGCGTCGCAGGCCACGGCGAGCACCGCCATCGTCCAGAACGCCACCGGCAGCTCGGGCAGCGTCGTGGCGAGCGACACCAGCGCGGGGGCCGAGACCAGCACGGCCACGGCCAGCACGCTGGCCACGAAGGCCGAGAACTGCGCCGTCCGTCCGGGCGGGACCAGGTTGCGCGGGTCGGGCGGCTCCATCACACCTCCCGGTCGGGACCCGGCGCGTGGGTCCACGCGCCGTGCCCCCATCAAACGCCCCTGGCACCGGGTTTCCCGCCGCGACAGTCACGAATCGGTCGTAGTCGTAATTAAGTTGGTATCCGGACGAGTGCCCTCAAGATCGGCGGGCCGGGTTCACTCCTCGACGCGGGCCACCTCGCGGGCCGCGTCCGGCCCGGCGTCGAGCAGCAGCCGGAAGCCGGCCTCGTCGAGCACGGGCACCTTCAGGCTGGCCGCCTTGTCCGCCTTGGAGCCGGGGTTGTCGCCGACCACCACGAAGCCGGTCTTCTTCGACACCGAGCCGCTGACCTTGCCGCCCCGGGACTGGATCGCCTCGGCGGCCTGGTCCCGCGAGAACCCGGCCAGGGTGCCGGTGACCACCACGCTGACCCCTTCCAGCGGCCGCGGCCCCTCCGCCACCGCCTCCTCGGCCATCCGGACGCCCGCCTCGGCCCACTTGCGGACCACCTCGCGGTGCCAGTCGACGGCGAACCACTCCCGGATGCTGGCGGCGATGGTCGGCCCGACGCCGTCGACGGAGGAGAGTTCCTCCTCGGTGGCCTTGTCGATCGCCTCGATCGAACGGAAGTGCCGGGCGAGGGCCTGCGCGGCGGTCGGCCCGACGTGCCGGATGGACAGTGCCACCAGCACCCGCCACAGGTCACGCTCCTTGGCCACGGCGAGGTTGTCGAGCAGCTTGACGGCGTTGCTGCCGAGGCTGCCGTCCTTGTTGACGAAGAACGGCGAGCCGGCCAACTGGTCGGCGTCGAGCGCGAACAGGTCGCCCTCGTCGGTGATGATCTGCGCGTCGAGCAGCGCGGCGGCGCTCTTGTAGCCGAGCGCCTCGATGTCGAACACGTTGCGCCCGGCCAGGTGGAACACCCGCTCCCGCAACTGCGCCGGGCAGCTGCGCGAGTTGGGGCAGCGGATGTCGACGTCGCCCTCCTTGGCCGGGGCCAGCGGCGTGCCGCAGGCCGGGCAGGTGGTGGGCATGACGAACGGCCGGGCGTCCGGCGGGCGCAGGTCGACCACCGGGCCGAGCACCTCGGGGATCACGTCACCGGCCTTGCGGATCACCACCGTGTCGCCGATCAGCACCCCCTTGCGCTCGACCTCGCGGGCGTTGTGCAGGGTCGCGTACGTGACGGTGGAGCCGGCCACCTTCACCGGCTGGAGCACGGCCCGCGGGGTGACCCGCCCGGTGCGCCCGACTTCGACCTCGATGTCGAGCAGCTTGGTGTTGACCTCCTCCGGCGGATATTTGAAGGCGATCGCCCAGCGTGGTGCCCGGCTGGTCGAGCCGAGCCGGCCCTGGATGGGCACCGGGTCGACCTTCACCACCACACCGTCGATCTCGTGTTCGACGTCGTGCCGGTGCGTGGCGTAGTGCGCGACGAACTCCCGGACGCCGGTCAGGTCGGGCACCACCCGCCAGCGGTCGCTGGTGGGCAGCCCCCACGCCTTGAGCGCGCTGTACGACTCGGACTGGGTGGCCGGCTGGTAGCCGCGCCGGGCGCCGATGCCATGCACCACCAGGCGCAGCGGCCGGGACGCGGTGATCCGCGGATCCTTCTGCCGCAGGCTGCCCGCGGCGGCGTTGCGCGGGTTGGCGAAGGGGGCCTTGCCCTGCTCGACCAGGCCGGCGTTGAGGTCGGCGAAGCCCGCGACCGGGAAGTAGATCTCTCCGCGCACCTCGATGAACTCGGGGACCGGACCGAACTCCGCCGAGTCGGTGAGCCGGCTGGGCACGTCCCGGATGCTGCGCACGTTGGCGGTGACGTCCTCGCCGGTGCGGCCGTCGCCCCGGGTCGCCGCCCGGATCAGCCGGCCGCCCTCGTAGGTGAGGTTGATCGCCAGCCCGTCGACCTTCAGCTCGCACAGGTAGGACACCGGGCCGCCGGCGTCCCGCTCGACCCGCTCGGCCCAGGCGGCCAGCTCCTCGTCGGCGAAGGCATTGTCCAGCGACATCATCCGCTCGGCGTGGGCGACCGGGGTGAAGTCGGTGGAGAAGGTGCCGCCGACCCGTTGGGTCGGCGAATCGGGGGTGCGCAGCGCCGGGAACTCCGCCTCCAGCGCCTCCAACTCGCGCAGATGCCGGTCGAACTCGGCGTCGGAGATGGTCGGTGCGTCGAGCACGTAGTAGCGATACTGGTGCTCGGTCAGCTCCTGGCTCAGCGTGGCGT
>NZ_JBFBAO010000331.1:0-7866 GCF_040682255.1 Micromonospora sp. NPDC051296
GGGCACGTCTCGCCACACCGGGGCCCGGCCCCCGTGCGTGGTTCGCGTGGCGGGCGGGGGCGGGCGGGCGACGCCGGCCACGGACGCCGAGCCGGTACGTCAGGCGAGGCGGAGCCGGTCCAGGATCCAGGCGTTGACGAACGCCTCCTCCCGCCAGGAGTCGTAGCGGCCGCTGGGCCCGCCGTGACCGGCCTCCATCTCGGTCTTGAGCAGGTAGTCGCCCTGCGGCGCGACCGCCCGCAGCCGCGCGATCCACTTCGCCGGCTCGTGGTAGAGCACCCGGGTGTCGTTGAGGCTGGTCATGGCCAGGATCGCCGGGTATGCCAGCGCCGCGACATTCTCGTACGGCGTGTACGACTTCATGTACGCGTACACCTCGGGGTCGGCCAGCGGGTTGCCCCACTCCTCCCACTCGGTGACGGTCAGCGGCAGTGACGGGTCGAGGATCGAGGTGAGCGCGTCCACGAACGGCACCTGCGCGACGATGCCGGTGAAGGCGTCCGGCGCGAGGTTGGCCACCGCGCCCATCAACAGTCCGCCGGCCGAGCCGCCCCGGGCGACCAGCCGGTCGGGTGCGGTCCAGCCCGCCTTCGCCAGGTGCCGGGCGCAGGCGACGAAGTCGGTGAAGGTGTTCTTCTTGGCCAGCATCTTGCCCTGGTCGTACCAGCGGCGGCCCAGCTCGCCGCCGCCGCGTACGTGGGCCACCGCGAAGACCACCCCGCGGTCCAGCAGGGACAGCCGGCCGACCGAGAACCACGGGTCCATGCTCGCCTCGTACGAGCCGTAGCCGTAGATGACGCAGGGCGCGGAGCCGTCGCGGGGCGTACCCCGGCGGCAGACCACCGAGATCGGCACCTTCGTGCCGTCGTCGGCCAGCGCCCAGTCCCGGTGCTGCTCGTAGTCCTCCGGCTGGTACGCCCGCCCGTCCGGCCCGGGCAGCACCGGCCGGCGGCGCAGCAGCGTCATCTCGCGGGTGACCAGGTCGTAGTCGTACACCGAGTCCGGGGTGACCAGCGAGGTGTAGCGCAGTCGCAGCCGCCCGGCGTGGTACTCGGGGTTGGCGTCCAGGCCGACGGTGTGCAGCGGCTCCGGGAACTCGATGTCGTGGGCGTCGCCACCGCCGACCGGCAGCACCCGGAGCCCGGTCAGGCCGTTGCTGCGTACGGTGACGACCAGGTGGTCGGCGAAGGCGTCGACCGACTCCAGTCGGGTGCCCGGGGAGTGCTCGATCAGCGGCACCCAGTCGCCCGGAGTGTCCGCCGAGGTGTACGCGAGCGCGAAGTCCTCCGCGCCGTCGTTGTGCAGGATCAGGAACCGGTGCCCGTGGTGCTCCACCGAATACTCGACGCCCTGCCGGCGCGGCGCGATCACCGCCGGCTCGCCGGTCGGGTTGCCGGCCGGGATGACCCGCACCTCGCTGGTGAGCTTGCTGGCGATGTCGATCAGGATGAACCGCTCCGACCGGGTCAGCTCGACCCCGACCCAGAACCGCTCGTCGTCCTCGGAGTGCACCACCACGTCGTCGGCCGTGGCCGTGCCGACCACGTGTCGCCAGACCCGGTGGGGCCGCCACGCCTCGTCCACGGTGACGTAGAACAGCACCGAGGCGTCGGCGGACCAGGCGGTGCCGTAGAAGGTCCCGGGGATTTCGTCGGGCAGCAACTCGCCGGTGTCGAGGTCCTTGATCCGCAGGGTGAACCGCTCGTCGCCGGAGAAGTCGGTGGAGTACGCCAGCCAGCGCCCGTCCGGGCTCACGTCGAAGGCGCCCATGGCGAAGAAGTCGTGCCCCTCGGCGAGCAGGTTGCCGTCGAGCAGGATCTCCTCCCCGTCGAGCGGAGCGCCGTCGGAGCTGATCGGCGGCGTGGTCTCGCCGTCGCGGACCGCCCGGCGGCAGTGCACGCCGTACTGCCGGCCCTCGACGGTGCGGGTGTAGTACCAGTGCCCGCCCTTGCGGGTCGGCACCGACAGGTCGGTTTCCTGGGTACGCCGCCGGATCTCCTCGAACAACTCCGTACGCAGCCCGGACAGGTGCGCCGTCCGCGCCTCGGTCCACGCGTTCTCGGCGTTCAGGTAGTTGATCGTCTCCGGATCGTCCTTGGTGGCCAGCCAGGCGTACTCGTCGACGACGGTGTCGCCGTGGTGGACGCGTTCGGTCGGCACCTGCCTGGCTACGGGCACGGAAGTCTCGGTGGTCACGGCGCCACGTTACCGGCCGTCCCGGTCTCCCGTGCGGAGCGAATCCCTTCCCGATCGTTCGAACACATGTACGATTACCGCCATGGTGCCAGCACGTTCCACCGGTTCGCCCGGGGCTCTCGACATCGCCCACCGGCTGACCGACATCTGCGGTCCACGGTTCGCCCGGTTCGCCGGCCCGGCCGACGAGGTGGCCGGGCGCCCGGCCCGCTGGGTGGCCGTGCCGGGCGGTCCGCACGCGGCGGCGCAGGTGTTGCGGCTGGCCGCGCGGCACGACCTGACGGTGGTGCCGCGCGGGGCGGGCACCAAGATTGACTGGGGTGCCGCGCCCGAGCGGGTCGACATCATGCTCGACACCGGTCGACTGGCCGGCATCGGCCACCAGCCGCCAGGCCGGGGCACGGCCGAGGTCGGTGCCGGTACGCCGCTGCGCGCGGTACAGGCCACCCTGGAGCGCACCGGCCAGCGGCTCGCCCTGGACGCGCCCTCGCCCGGCGCCACCGTCGGTGGGGTGCTCGCCGCGGACGAGGCCGGCCCGTTGCGGCATCGCCACGGCACCGCCTGCGACCAGCTCGTCGGCCTGCGCTACCTGGCCGCCGACGGTGAGCTGGCCGAGGCCGGCGGCGGGGCGGCCGGGCTGGCCCAGGCCCGGATGCTGTGCGGCTCGGAGGGGGCGCTCGGCGTGTTGGTCAGCGCGACCCTGCGGGTGCAGGCGGTGCCGGCCAGCCGGGTCTGGGTGACCCGCCCGGTGTGGACACCGCTCGAGGTGCACGACCTGATCCGCGCGGTGCTCGCCGCCCGGCTCGACCCGGCCGCGGTCGAGCTGGACCTGCCGGCCGGCACGGGATCCCGGCAGCGGCGGGACCGCCGGGCCGAGGCGATGGCGCGCCATCCGTCCATGACGGGGCGCGCACCGACCGTTCCGGCGGGCGCCGGCTCGCTGGTGGTGCTGCTGGAGGGCGGCCCCTCCGATGTGGCCGAACGCGCCGACCGGCTGGCGTCGCTGTTCGGCGCCCGGGCGACGGTCGCCCGGTCGGCACCGCCGTGGTGGCGGAGCTACCCGTTCGCCCCCGGCGACACCGCGCTCCGGCTGGAGGTGCCGATCACCGACCTGCACGCCGCCGTGTACGCGCTGCGCGACGCGGCCGGCACGCCGGTGCCGGTCCGCGGCTCGGCCGGGCTCGGCGTGGTGCACGCCGCCCTGCCCGGCGCGATGCCCTCGGACCGGGTGGCGGCGATCCTGGCCGCGGTCCGGGGCGTGCTGCTCGCCCGGCAGGGCCGGTGCTTGGTGCTCTCCGCCCCGCCCGCCGTCCGTCGGGCCGTCGACCTCTGGGGCGAGCTGGCCGGCCTGGCCCGGCTACGCGCCGTCAAGCAGCACCTCGACCCCACCCACCGCCTGGCCCCCGGCCGCCTCCCCGGCGGCCTCTAAGCCGAGCCCCCCGCCGCACTCTCCCGCCCCAAAGCGCGCCGATCTTGCACTTTTGGTCGCTGAATTGCCCGCCTATGCGTCTTTTGCCCCGACAACAAGTGCAAGATCGGCGAGGCGAGGCGAGGCGAGGCGAGGCGGGGTGGGGTGGGGTTAGGCGGCGTCGTTGCGGAGGACGAGGATGGCTATGTCGTCGCGGGGTTCCTCGACCGAGAAGTTGATCGCGGTGGCGCGGAGGCGGGCCGCCACCACGTCTGCGGAGTAGCCGGCCAGCGGGGCGGCGGCGTCCCGCAGCCGGCTGGTGCCGAACAGCTCCCGGCCCCGGCGGCGCTCGGTCACCCCGTCGGTGTAGAAGACCAGGCAGTCGCCCGGGTCGAGGGCGATCTCCGCGGTCGGCGAGGCGATGGCGTCGAGCAGCCCGAGCGCGGTGCCGCCGGTGCCGACGAAGGTGGCCGGGCCGCCACCGGAATGCAGCAGCACCGGGCGGTCGTGCCCGGCCAGGTGCAACCCGACGTCGAGCCGGCCGCCCTCGCCCGGCCCGACCGCCGCCAACGCCAGCGTGCAGTAGCGGCCGGCACCCCGTTCGACCAGCGTCTCGTTGAGCCGGGCCAACACCTCGGGCAGCGGCTTGCCGTCCCCGGCGAGCACCCGGATCACGTCCCGGACCAGCCCGGTGACCGCCGCGGCCTGCACTCCCTTGCCGGAGACGTCGCCGATCACCACCAGCCAGCGCCCGTCCGGCATCGGCACCACGTCGTAGAAGTCACCGCCGACATCGGCGTCCCCGCCGGTCGGTACGTACTCGGCAGCGAAGCCGATGCCCTCCACGACCGGCAGCACGGGCGGCAGCAGCGACTGTTGCAGCGTCTGCGCCACCCGACGGCGCTCGGCGTGGATCCGGGCATTCTCGATGGCCAAGGCCGCCCGCCGGGCCACGTCCTCCAGCACCGCGATCTCGTCCGGGTCGTGCCGGTGCCGCTGGTGCCGGCCGACCGCCAGGGTGCCGAGGCGCTGGCCCCGGGCGATCAGGGGGACGGCGAAGCCCTCCATCGGCGCGCCCAGCGGCGTCTGGGTGCCGTTGCGGCTGGCCTCGCGCAGCCGGGCCTGGATCGAGTCCGGGCCGGCCTCCCGCAGGGTGGCATGCAGCTGCGGCAGCATCGACTCGTCCGCGTGGCTGGCCGCCGCGAGCCGGAGCCGACCCCACTCGTCGGTGGTGTGCACCGCGCACCACTGGCCGAGCCGGGGCACCACCAGCTGCGGGATGAGCGCCATGGTCAGTTCCACGTCCAGCGACTGGGCGAGCAGCTCACTGGCCTCGGCGAGGAAGGTCAGCCAGGCCTGCCGGCGGACGTCGGCGCGGCGCAGCCGGTCGTTCTCCAGGTGCAGCGAGAGCCGCTCGGCGGTCAGCACCGCCAGCGGCCGGGCGTACCCGGTGGGCGCGGCGTCCAGTTCCAGTTCACCGACGTACGGGCGGTGCACCGCCAGCGGCACCCGGAGCAGGTCGTTGCCGGCCCGGGGCTGCCGGCCGTACCGGGCGAGCACCTGCGGGCCCTGGCCGTCGCCCCGGTCCAGCCGCACCACGCCGCCGGCGGCGCCGACCATCTCCGCCACCCGGGTGAGCAGACTGGTGGCGAAGTCCGGCAGCGGATCGTCGGCGTACGGGTCGGGGCTGGTCTGCATCAACGCGCTCATCGCACCGGCACTGGGCGTGGAGCTCTGTCCGTTGCTGCCCGAATCACCGGCCGGAGTCGGCGGGTCGTCCGGGCGCTGCCCGCCCGGGTCGGCGCGGTCCAGGCGGAACCACACGCCCTTGCCGGTGGGCAGGTACGTGGTGCCCCAGCGGCTGGCGAAGTGGTCGACCAGCAGCAGCCCCCGCCCGCGTTCGGCGACCTCGGTGATGTCGGTCGAAACGTTGCGTACGCCCACGGTCAGTTCGTCGACCGGGCCGGAGGCGAAGTCGGAGACGGTCACGGTCAGCCCCGCCGGGTCGGCGGTGACCTCGATGTCCAGTTCGGTGCGGGCGTGCTCGACCGCGTTGGTGGACAACTCCGTGGTCAGCAGAAGTGCCTCGTTGAGCAGTTCGTCCAGGTTCGCCTCGGCGAGCACGGACCGGACGACGGCGCGCGCGGCGGCCGGCGTACGGCGGTCGGCCGGAAGCCGGACGCGCCGCACGTGCTCGTCTGGGCCTCCGGTCATCGCGGGCCCCGCCTCCGCTGACACCCTCGTATCCTCCACCGCCACCCGTCCGGTGCCAAGCTGATCACTGCCGGGTCTTCGATCTCGGACGGCGGTGTGCCGTGGCGGTTTCGAGGTCACGGGGACAATGATGGGGTGGCCGGCGTGAGCCGGTGTACCCCGAGTTGAGCGAGGAACGATGACCACGGCGAAGCAGTCGGTGACCGCGGACACCTCCGCCGCCGACCACGAGGCGGTCCTCACCGAGCTGGCGGAGGCGCTACGGCAGGTCCGCCGCGGTGACCTCAAGGTAAGGCTGGCCCGGCGTTCGGGCGCGGCCGGCGAGGTGGCCGACGCCTTCAACGACGTGGTGTCGCTCCAGGAGCGGCAGCAACTGGACCTGCGCCGGATCAGCCGGATCGTGGGCCGCGACGGCCGGCTCACCGAGCGCCTCGACGAGGAGGGGCTGGACGGCTCCTGGGCGGAGGGGCAGCGGGCGGTCAACTCGTTGATCGACGACCTGGGCCGGCCCGCCACGGAGATCGCCCGGGTCATCGTCGCGGTCGCCGACGGCGATCTCTCCCAGCACATGGCGCTGGAGATCGACGGTCGCCCGTTGCGCGGCGAGTACCTGCGGATCGGCCGCACGGTCAACACCATGGTCGACCAGCTCTCGTCCTTCTCCAACGAGGTGACCCGGGTGGCCCGTGAGGTGGGCACCGAGGGTGAGCTGGGTGGCCAGGCCGACGTACGCGGGGTCGCCGGCACCTGGAAGGACCTCACCGACTCGGTGAACACCATGGCGTCGAACCTGACGTACCAGGTGCGGTCGATCTCGCAGGTGGCGACGGCGGTGGCCAAGGGCGACCTGTCGCAGAAGATCACCGTGTCGGCGAAGGGTGAGGTGGCCGAGCTGGCGCACACCTTCAACTCGCTGACCGACACGCTGCGGCTCTTCGCCGAGCAGGTGACCCGGGTGGCCCGGGAGGTGGGCACCGAGGGCAAGCTCGGCGGTCAGGCGGAGGTGCCCAATGTCGCTGGCACCTGGAAGGACCTGACCGACAGCGTCAACTCGATGGCGTCGAACCTCACCGCGCAGGTGCGGAACATCGCTCAGGTCTCCACCGCGGTCGCCCGGGGTGACCTGTCGCAGAAGATCACGGTGGCCGCGCAGGGCGAGATCCTGGAACTCAAGGACACCGTCAACACGATGGTGGATCAGCTGTCGTCGTTCGCCGACGAGGTCACCCGGGTGGCCCGTGAGGTGGGCACCGAGGGCAAGCTCGGCGGCCAGGCCCAGGTACGCGGCGTCTCCGGCACCTGGCGCGATCTCACCGAGAACGTGAACCAGCTCGCCGGGAACCTGACCAGCCAGGTGCGGAACATCTCCCAGGTCTCGACGGCGGTCGCCAAGGGCGACCTGAGCCAGAAGATCACGGTGGACGCCCGGGGCGAGATCCTGGAGTTGAAGAACACCGTCAACACGATGGTGGACCAGCTTTCGTCGTTCGCCGACGAGGTCACCCGGGTGGCCCGTGAGGTGGGTACGGAAGGCAAGCTGGGCGGTCAGGCGCAGGTCAAGGGGGTCTCGGGGACCTGGCGGGATCTGACCGACAACGTGAACTCGATGGCGTCGAACCTGACCAGTCAGGTGCGGAACATCGCCTCGGTCACCACGGCGGTGGCGAAGGGTGACCTGTCGCAGAAGATCACGGTGGATGCCCGGGGCGAGATCCTGGAGCTGAAGTCGACGGTGAACACGATGGTGGATCAGCTGTCGTCGTTCGCCGACGAGGTGACCCGGGTGGCCCGTGAGGTGGGCACCGAGGGCAAGCTGGGCGGTCAGGCCCAGGTCCGTGGCGTGGCCGGGACCTGGCGGGATCTGACCGACAACGTGAACTCGATGGCGTCGAACCTGACCAGCCAGGTGCGGAACATCGCCCAGGTCTCCACCGCGGTGGCGAAGGGCGACCTGAGCCAGAAGATCACGGTCGACGCCCAGGGCGAGATCCTGGAACTCAAGGCAACACGATGGTGGACCAGCTGTCGTCGTTCGCCGACGAGGTGAC
>NZ_JBFBAO010000332.1:0-7829 GCF_040682255.1 Micromonospora sp. NPDC051296
GCCTCGCCGACGCCGCCCACGTAACCCCCACCAACAGGGCCTCTAACGAACCGCCAATTCCACATCGGACATAAGCTTCCGAACCACCCTCTGAGGCGTAGTGGTTTGCGCTGCCTCGCGCACTGCACGGGTGCTGCCCCCCGCCCTGTTCCTTCGCCAGTGCCCTCACATGGCCGAGACCGCATCATCCGAAGGCGAGGATGCCCGCTGGGCGCGGGCGATGACGTCTTCGGCGGGCAGTGGGCTGGCCGGGTGGTGGGTAAGGCAGAGCGGGGTGTGGGCCTTGCGGAACGGCTGCCCCTCGACCGCCACGTAGAACTGCCCGCTGCTCAGGCGCGAGATGTCCGGCACGTCGCCGCCCTTGAAGCGAGCCATTTCCCGGGCTGCCTCGATGTGCACCGGAGCGTTGAGCAGCCCGAAGAACTGCGTGGCCGCGTTGCCCGGTATCTGGCTGTGTAAGCCTTTGGGCGCCTGCGTGGCGAAGACCAGGCCGAGGCCGTATTTGCGGGCCTGGGAGGCGAGCATCAGGGTGCTGCGCGTGCAGGCCGTGATCGGGCCGGACGGTGCCAGCGTCTGCGCCTCGTCCATCACCAGCAGCGCGCCCAGCGGCCGGTCGCCGGCCGGATTGCGCTTGATCCACGAGAAAAGGGCCATCTGGAGCTGGTTGACGAAGCCCTGCCGCTTCTCGTCACCTGGCAGACCGACGAAGCTGATGACGGAGACCCGGGCGCGTTTGCCCGGTGCTGGCGTGAGCAGCATGCCCGGATCGGCTGCTTCGCCCGTGCCACCGAACAACGGGTCGTTGATCCGGGCGGCCTCCAGATTTTCTGCCAGGTCGGCGGCGATCGCCGCCGCACCGGCCAGCTTACTCACCCCGTCGGGGAGGTCCCGCAGCAGGCCGATCAGGCCGGCCAGGCTCGCCGGCCCGCCGGTTCGGCCGTAATGCCGCAACGCCTGCCGCAGCACCGCTTGGCCCCGCATCGCCTTCGCGGTGTTCGCGGCCACCTGTGCGCGGGGGGCCAGCGCGTCGAGCGCGCTGTCGACCGCCTGGGTGAACTCGTCCGGGTCGTCGCGCACGCCGCCGAAGTCGGGCAGGGGCTGGAAGGTCAGCGGTCGTCCACTCGCTCGCCCGGGCGTCCACACCACGACATCCGTCGACTCGAGGTAGTCGGCTGCGGCCTGCGCGTCGGCGTCGCCCCACGCCGGTGGGTCGTCCGGCCAGGCGTCGCCGAGTCGGGCGAGGTCGTTGTTGGGATCCAGGACGATCGCGGAGACACCAAGCAGCGCGCACTCCTCGATCAGTCGTCGGATCAGCACGGTCTTGCCGGATCCCGACCCGGCGAAGATCGCGACGTGCTTGCGTAGCGCGGCCAACTCCACGTCGACGGGATCGCCGCGATCGAAGTCGACACCCACCCGGAGGTAGACGCCGGTTGGTGCCGCCATCGCGACCGGCTCGGCGGTCTCGTCCCCGACGGGCTCGATCCGTCTGCCGTTCGCCGTCGCGTCGGCCGGACCGGCCAGCACGGCGTCCGTTCTGGCGGCCACGGTGTCGCTCCCGCTCGTCGGTTGCGGTGGTGGCCGAAGGTCGTTCTCGGATGGCGTCTGTTCGGCTGCCGGCAGCCGACCGGTGGCTGGCGCATACCCGGTGGGTGGCTCGCGTCCGGCGTCGGCGAGCGCTGTCGCCAGCAGGCTGGTACGGGAGGCCGGGCGTCGGTCTGCCAGCCAGGCCTGGAGACCGTCCGGCTCCTCGGCGAGCAGTGTCCGTAGCGCGATCAGGCTGCGCAGGTCGTCCTCGCCAAATGGCAGCGTACGCCCGCCGGCCGCGACGAACTCCTCGACCGCCCTTCGCCGCTTGGGGCTGTCCGACCACTCCTCGTTGCGCAGGACGAACAGCCGGCGCTGGGCGACCCCTTGGGCCAGGCCAGCGGCCACACACGCGTTGCGTAGCCGGGCCAACTCGGCGTTGTAATGCTGCTCCGCGATCGCCCGGAACGCCCAGTGGGCCTCGTTTCCGGTCCCCTCGTCGAGGGTCCGGCGCAGCCGGGCGTGCAGCGCCGGACGGCGTACCGGGATCGTGTCCTGGTCGAAGTCGGCGCCCACGCCCTCTCTGATCCACGCGTCGAGAGCAGCGGCCAGCAGCGGCGGCACCTCACTGTCCTCGTTGGCCGGGTCGAGGACTCCGGCCACCTGCGCCTGGGCCCGCAGCGCCGCGTACCGCTCGTCAAGTAGCCGAAGTGGCGAGCCGTCGGCCGGCGCGGGCACCGACGCCGGTGTCTCGTGGGTGGCCGCAAGCGTGGTCATCTCGACGGCCTCGCGGTTGAGCACGCACGAGCGGATGTGCCGCTCGATGTTGATGAGCAGCTGTCGCGGCGTGAAATCGACCGCGTCGGCGAACGCCTCGGTACGCACCGGCCAGGTCGGGTACGGCGGCACGAACCCGACCTCCGCGTAGTGCCCCGCGAGCCGGCGCTCGACCAGAGCCCGGCCCACGTCAGCGTCGGGAATCGCTTCGAGCGTGGCTGTCTCGCGGAACCGGTCCTGCACGGTGTCGACCGCGTTGCTCTTGATCAACGACCACGACACGGGCAGCAACGCGAGGACGGTCAGCGTACGCCGGGTCATCTCGCGCAACTCCATCAGACCGCTGGCGACCTGGTCGAGCAGGACGGCCGTGTGCCAACCGTCCGCGTCGGTCTCGGCGGGCGCGACGGAGACGTGACTTCGGTTTGCCACCTGCGCGATGAGGCCGTCGACCTGGTCGACCGCGATGACCGAGGGGCCGGTGAGCGCGAGCAGAGACGACACGTCCGAGACGATCTCCTGCGGCAGCCGCCGGGCTGGCCGGATGCCCCACGCGGCACGTTCACCCGCTTCCGCCTCGTCACCGGCGAGCAGGTACGACATGGCGACGTCCTGCACCCGGTGGTCAGTGCCAGCGAGCAGGGCCAGTGCCCGCGCGGTGTCCCGACAGCCGATCCCGATCTGTCGGCTCAGGCCACCCAGGGCGGCGACGAACTCGGTCAACCTGTCCACTGTCATCGGGGCTCGACCCGCCACCGCCATTCGGGTCACCACGGGCAGGTCGACCGCGTCGGCGAGGCGTTGCAGGAACGCGTGCAGCTGTGTTGTGCCTTCCTCGTCGACCGACTGATGCAGACCGTCGACCATCGACACCGCGACGCTTCGCCAGAACGTGTTGGCGTCGAGCAGGTTGACCAGGAAGAAGTAGCCGCCCTTGAGCTGGGTCAGCTCGCGGACCCGGCTCAGCAGGTGGGTCTTCCCGGCACCACGTTGACCCCGCACCGCGACGCCGATCGGGCTGGCATCCGGGCTGCGCTCCGCCGCCGACAGGCCGTCCAGGACGGTCGATAGAACATCCGTGTGGAGGCCGTCGACATGGAATCGTGGGCGGTGCCAGACGTCGTTCCTGGTCGGCGTGTAGTTGAACTGTAGGTGCGCGAGAGCCTTCAGCGCCGCCTCGGTCACGACGCCTCCATGGCGATCGAGTGTTTGGGCTGGTCGCCGATCACCACTGCCGCGGCCCGAGTGCGTGCATCGAGCGTCTTCTGGTTCGCCTCCGGCACAAGGGTGACGCCGCGCCGACGGTGGAGCCGGCGTAGCGCCGCGTCGACATCGGCGGAGGTAAGGTCACCGACCAGGTCGCGCAGGTCGGCAAGGCTCACCAGATCACCAGCGCGGGGTGCGAGCTTCTGGTACGCGGCACGAACCCGCTCCTCCACGTCGGGCCAGACCGGCGTCCGTCCTTCGTCCGGCGTGCCGGTGACCGTGGGGGCGTCTGACGCGCTGACGAACTCGCCGAGGCTGAGCCGCTGTGCCGTGAGGAAACGACCCCAACGCCGGAGTACGGCGTAGAGCGCACCGCCGACGGCACCGGAGCCGGGCGGCACCGATTCGACAGAAAGCTGAGTGCGACAGTGTGCCCAGCCCTTCTCGCCCAGCGTCAACACGAGCCGGCCCGATATGCGCTCGACCTCGATCAGCTTCAACCGTTCCAGCTTCTCCCGTGACCCCTTCTTCAGTTCGCAGCGATGCTCCTGGGTCAACCTGGCGTTGGGCACTGGGGCCGCCTCGGCCAGGAGAATGAAGAGTAGCGCAAGGACGTTTTCGATGTCGTCGAGGACCTGCGTGTTCGTGAAGCGGAGAACGGCGTAGCCGTTGAGTTGGAGCATCACGTCGCGATTTCGATCGTCGGCGTACTTTCCCGCCGCCCTATGATCATCGCCATCGATTTCGACGACACACCGTTCCCGTTTCCACAGCAGATCGACACGAACAGGGTTGACCAGCGGACCCGGCCTGACCGTGTGATTCCACACCCGGCCGGCCGCCCACGACCGCGTGGCGAGGGCGGTCTCGAGCAACACCTCGACCTGGCTCGTCGGGTGTGGCTTGCCGGGACGACCGCCACGACGCGATCTGCCGGCCGGCCGCTCGCGCCGCGGGCGCCCTTCGACCGACGTGCCGGATGGGACACTGCTGCGGGCTTCCGGCCCGGAGCGTACGACCGGGGCTTCCCGAACTGGTTGAGCTACCACGACTTCCGGCAGCCGGTCACCAGGTGCCAGCGATCCGCCGCTGATCCAGACGGCGAGCCGGCCGTGGTCGACCAGCCATTGCGCTGCCCGTACCAGAGCCAGCGTCCCGTCCTCGTCAAGGTTGTCGGGCGGCCGCAGGAGCAACGCGCATGTCGGCCGCCCGAAGCCGGCCGCGAGTACCCGTGCCAGCCCGAGCGCCCGCACCTCGGGTTGATGCCGTCGCGTGTGCGGCCCTCGCCCGGTCAGAGCGCCGACGGCCAGGTCGACGAGGAAGGGACCATACTGCGCGGTGCCGGCGGCGTGCGCGATCGCGAGCGACCTGACAGCGGCCAGCGCGCCGCCGGCCGATGTCATAATTCCGTCGGCTCCCGGAAGCCAGGCGGGAAACAGTTGACCGGCAACCGCCTCCATCTCGTCCAAGCTGGAGGTGACGGTCGCGCTCTGACTCAAAGATCCCGCTGTCCGCTGGAAAATGACCGCCGGAGCATCGGGCGGCGCGGCCGCCACCGCTCGGTCCACGTCGTTCGGATGAAGGTGCTTGATCCACACCACTCGGTCAGTAGGAATCTCCGAGAGAGAAAAAGCCAACAGTCCGCCTAACATGAGAGGTCGGCACCCATCCTGGCGAGCCGCTGATTGCAGGTGCAATCACCCGGATGTGGATGCGTCACCGCTGACCGGCACCAGACGCCAGCCGATAAGGGCACTCAATCAGCCCGCGGCCAGGATGGCGTTGACCAATGTCCCGATTCCATCCCACGAGCGTTCGACGCACCAGCACCAACCGGACGATGGCGGCATCCGACCGCCTTCTGATGCAATTCGATCAAGGGATCCCGCAGCCGCACCGTCACCGGCCGCAGACCGGTGACCCCCTGTAGGCGCCATCGTTGGCGAAGCCTGCGTCGTCCCGCCGCTGAGCGTGGACCCTTCGCCAGGGTGTCAGCCCAGCTCACACGCCATGTAGGTGCGCGGGATCGCGGCCCTGATGTACTACTCGATCTTGCAGGAAGCGCACCCTTCGCGGCAGACCGGTTCAGGCGCAGCTCAGGGCGGCTAGAATCCTGACCCAGCCGCAGCTCCCACCGGAGCTGCCCTTCATTGAGGCATCAACAGCAACGGCGAGGCACCGGGCGCGATGGTGATGTGCCGCAGCTCCCACCGGAGCTGCCCTTCATTGAGGCATGCACTGGCGCAACGGCTCCAACAGCGTCAACGAGCCGCAGCTCCCACCGGAGCTGCCCTTCATTGAGGCGAGGATCTGACCCACCCCACCACCAGCGACGGCATTTCGCCGCAGCTCCCACCGGAGCTGCCCTTCATTGAGGCGGATTGCCTTACCAGGGTGCCGATGACCCGCCGAACGGGCCGCCGCAGCTCCCACCGGAGCTGCCCTTCATTGAGGCTTCTTGAGGCTGGCCGGGGCGACCAGCGCGTACGGGCCGCAGCTCCCACCGGAGCTGCCCTTCATTGAGGCTCGACGCCGCAGCGGTCGCACTTGACCGGCTTGTACGCCGCAGCTCCCACCGGAGCTGCCCTTCATTGAGGCGTGATCCGGGGCAGCACGGCCGCGAGGCGCAGCGTCGCCGCAGCTCCCACCGGAGCTGCCCTTCATTGAGGCGGATGCGGCGGTGATCGAGGACATCACGGTCAAGGCCGCCGCAGCTCCCACCGGAGCTGCCCTTCATTGAGGCCTCTGACCTTCGCCGGCGACGCCGACAAGCTGAAGAGCCGCAGCTCCCACCGGAGCTGCCCTTCATTGAGGCGACTGGTAAGCCCCGCCCGCCGCCCGGCAGGTAATTGCGGCCGCAGCTCCCACCGGAGCTGCCCTTCATTGAGGCCTGCTCCGCAACCTGGAGCCGGAGGAGCCGACCACCGCCGCAGCTCCCACCGGAGCTGCCCTTCATTGAGGCACCGGCTGCCCGGTGGCCACGCCGAACGACAGCAGCCGCAGCTCCCACCGGAGCTGCCCTTCATTGAGGCTACGGCCGGGAGACCTGCCGCAGCTGCAACCGCGTCGGCCGCAGCTCCCACCGGAGCTGCCCTTCATTGAGGCTCCCGGGAGCCGAGCCGGAAGGTCAGCGGGATGTCGACGGCCGCAGCTCCCACCGGAGCTGCCCTTCATTGAGGCAAGTTCGCCACGTCCGCGGCGAACTCGTAGTCGGCCGCAGCTCCCACCGGAGCTGCCCTTCATTGAGGCGAGGTCGCCGAGCTGCCGTACCAGCCGACCGCAGAAGGCCGCAGCTCCCACCGGAGCTGCCCTTCATTGAAGCGTGTACGTCCGCCGGCTCGAACTGGTCGACTTCCGCTCGCCGCAGCTCCCACCGGAGCTGCCCTTCATTGAGGCACGCCAGCGGCGGTGAGAGCGGCCACAACGCCGTTGGCCGCAGCTCCCACCGGAGCTGCCCTTCATTGAGGCCTGGCTGCCCTGCGCCGCATCGACCCCGACATTGTGGGCCGCAGCTCCCACCGGAGCTGCCCTTCATTGAGGCTCCGTCCCGGTGGCTGCGACCTGCTCCAGCATCCGGGCCGCAGCTCCCACCGGAGCTGCCCTTCATTGAGGCGACGGGCCGGACCTCGCGATCACTGCGCTCCCGAAAGGCCGCAGCTCCCACCGGAGCTGCCCTTCATTGAGGCGTCTGGATCGGCACCGGCACCGCGTCGGACGTGGCCGCAGCTCCCACCGGAGCTGCCCTTCATTGAGGCGTCACCAAGGTGCAAGAGTCCGGGCTCGGCAACGAGCCGCAGCTCCCACCGGAGCTGCCCTTCATTGAGGCCTTGCGCATCGCCGGCCTGCTGCACCTGATCGCGGGCGAGCCGCAGCTCCCACCGGAGCTGCCCTTCATTGAGGCCTGATCGCGGTCCGCGACGGCCTGGACCCGCAGACCGCCGCAGCTCCCACCGGAGCTGCCCTTCATTGAGGCGGCTTGCCCGCCGGCTGCCCGTCGCCGCCGAGGACGGCCGCAGCTCCCACCGGAGCTGCCCTTCATTGAGGCTCGTCATGTCCCGACGAGATCACCACGTCGCGGCCAGCCAGCCGCAGCTCCCACCGGAGCTGCCCTTCATTGAGGCAGCTCGGCGGTGGGCGTGAACAGCGTCATCTCTTGCCGCAGCTCCCACCGGAGCTGCCCTTCATTGAGGCCCGGCGGCGGTGATCGAGTGGGACGACGACACTCCGCCGCAGCTCCCACCGGAGCTGCCCTTCATTGAGGCTTGGGCTGGGTGGCGATGTCGACGACGTTCTCGACGACGGCCGCAGCTCCCACCGGA
>NZ_JBFBAO010000333.1:0-7818 GCF_040682255.1 Micromonospora sp. NPDC051296
GGCGTACCCGGACCACTACGCCCAGTGGGAGCAGCAGGCCGCTGACCTGGTCGCCCAGCACTGGAACAGCTGACACATACACGGCACAGCTGACTGGCCGGCACCCCGATCGGGGTGCCGGCCAGTCAGCGTCCGCAACACCAAACGTGAATCTTGGACAGTTCCCGTCATCGCCTAACGCCAACTGTCCAAGATCTGCACGGGACTGCTGCGGCGTCGTGTTAACAAGGGGCCCTTCCTCTACACCAGGCGTTAAGAAGGGGCCCTTCCTTGCACCTCAGGTGGCGTTGATGGTGCCGGTTAGCAGCAGGGCGAGGACCAGGGTGCCGACCGCGACCCGGTAGAGCACGAAAACGTACAGGGTGTGGTGCGCGACGTAGCGCAGCAGCCAGGCGATGGCCGCGTAGCCCACCCCGAACGCGATCAGCGTGGCGACGACCATCTGCGCGACGGTGGGTACCGAGGTGCCCGGTGCCGCCGGCTCGAAGACGTCACCCAGGCTGAAGATCCCGGACATCACCACGGCGGGGATGGCCAGCAGGAACGAGTAACGGGCCGCCGTCTCCCGGGTCAGGTTCAGGAACAGACCGAAGGTGAGGGTGGCCCCGGACCGCGACACGCCGGGGATCAGCGCCAGTGCCTGGGCGAAACCCATCACCACGCCGTCCTTCATTCGGAAGTTCTGCAGGGTCCGGGTCTGCCGGCCCCAGTACTCGGCGAACGCGAGAATGAAGGCGAACACGATCAGGGTGGTGGCCACCACCCACAGGTTGCGGGCGGTCTCCCGGATCTGATCCTTGAACAGGTAGCCGAAGAACCCGATCGGGATCGAGCCGACGATCACATACCAGCCCATCCGGTAGTCGAGGCTGGAACGGACGGACTTGTCCCAGATGCCGACGACCCAGGTTCGGCCGATTCGCCAGATGTCCTTGGCGAAGTAGAGCAGGACGGCCGCCTCGGTGCCCAGCTGGGTGACCGCGGTGAACGACGCCCCGGCGTCCCGCTCGAAGAAGATCGCCGAGGTGATCCGCAGGTGCCCCGACGAGCTGACCGGCAGGAACTCGGTCAGGCCCTGGACGATGCCCAGGACGATGGCTTCGACCCAGGTCACTCCCCGACTCCCGAGAGGTCGAGCGCCTCGGCGACGGTCCGCAGGGTCTGTACCCCGTTGTCGCGGTCGGCGGCGAACAGGGTCACCGAAAGGGTGGTCACCCCGGCCTCGGCGAACTGGCGCATCCGCTCGGCGATGCGCTCCTTCGGCCCGAGCAGCGAGGTCCGGTCGATGAACTCCATCGGCACCGCGGCGGCCGCGTCCCGCTGCCGCTTGGCCAGGTAGAGGTCCTGCACCTCGCGGGCGGCGTCGCCGTACCCCATCCGGGTGGCCAGCTGGTTGTAGAAGTTCTGCTGCCGGCTGCCCATGCCGCCGACGTACAGGGCGGCGTACCAGCGGACCAGCGCCGCGCAGGACTCGATGTCGTCGCCGACCACGACGGGCACGGACGGCACCACGTCGAAGCCGGCCAGTTCCTTGCCGGCCTTGGCCCGGCCGGCGCGCACCGCCGCGAGCTGCTCCTCGGCGAACTCGGGGGTGTAGAAGACGGCCAGCCAGCCGTCGGCGATCTCGCCGGCCAGCTCCAGGTTCTTCGGGCCCACCGCGGCCAGGTAGATCGGGATGTGCTCGCGCGGTGGGTGGAAGCCCAGCCGGAGCGCCTTGCCGGGCCCGTCGGGCAGCGGCAGCGTGTGGAACTCGCCGTCGTACGCGACCTCCTTGCGGGCCACCGCCAGTTTCACGATGTCAACGTACTCCCGGGTGCGCGCGAGGGGCTTGCCGAACCGTACGCCGTGCCAGCCCTCGGAGACCTGCGGGCCGGAGACCCCCAGGCCGAGGCGGAACCGGCCGCCGGACAGCGCGTCGAGGGTGGCCGCGGTCATCGCGGTCATCGCGGGCGTACGGCCGGGGATCTGCATCACCGCGCTGCCGATGTCGATCCGCTCGGTCTGCCCGGCCATCCAGGCGAGCATGCTCGGCGAGTCGGAGCCGTACGCCTCCGCCGCCCACACCACCGAGTAGCCGAGCCGGTCCGCCTCCTGGGCCAGGGCCAGATGATCGGCCGGTGTGCTCCACGCTGTCTGGTATCCGAGGCTTAGCCCGAGTCGCACAGAGTCCTCCCCCATCCGCAGTCGCATCAGGTTACGCAATGGCGGCGGTTGGGACGATCACCGGCTCACCCCGAATCGCCCGCCGGACCGCCGCAAGCCGGACAGCCGACGGTACGGGCCGATGCCGGCGACCCGGACGAGCGGAAACACGGACTGGCGGGCAGACTCGACGGGAGCGAGGATATCGGTCCAGCCCTGGTTCGAAATAAGGTTCACCCATGCAGCAGCGACCGCTCGGCCGAAGCGGGCTGGCGGTTTCCCGGCTCGCACTCGGCACCATGACCTGGGGCCGGGACACCGACGCCGACGACGCGGCCGCGCAACTGAAGAGCTACCTCGATGCGGGCGGCAACCTGGTCGACACCGCCGACGTGTACGGCGACGGCGACGCCGAATCGGTGATCGGCTCGCTGCTGGGCTCCCTGGTGCCCCGCGACGAGCTGCTGATCGCCACCAAGGCCGGGTTGCGGCCGGGCGGCAACCGACGCCGGGACGGCTCCCGGGGGCACCTGCTGCGTACGCTGGACGCCTCTTTGCAGCGGCTGGGCACCGACTACGTCGACCTGTTCCAGGTGCACGGCTACGACCCGCAGACCCCGCTGGAGGAGACCCTGGCCGCGCTGGACCACGCGGTGGCCAGCGGCCGGGTGCGCTACGTCGGCGTGTCGAACTTCTCCGGCTGGCAGACCGCCCGGGCGGCGGCCTGGCAGGCGGCCTGGCCGGGCCGGGCGCCGGTGGTGGCCGCCCAGGTGGAGTACTCGCTGCTGGAGCGGGGCGTGGAGCGCGAGGTGCTGCCGGCGTGCGAGGCGCTCGGGTTGGGCGTGCTGCCCTGGTCGCCGCTGGGTCGGGGGGTGCTCACCGGCAAGTACCGGCACGGGCGGCCGGCGGACTCCCGGGCGGTGTCGCCGCATTTCGAGCGGTTCGTCGCCACCTATCTGGAGCCGCGCTGCTCCAGCATCGTGGAGGCGGTGGCCACCGCCGCGGGCGGGCTCGGCGTCTCGCCGCTGGAGGTGGCGCTGGCCTGGATCCGGGACCGGCCCGGGGTGACCGCGCCGATCCTCGGCGCGCGCACGGCCGGGCAGCTGCTCGGCGCGCTCCAGGTGGAGCGGATGACCCTGCCCGAGGAGATCACCACGGCGCTGGACGACGTCTCGGCGCTGGAGGTCGGCTACCCGGAGCGCGACGGCTGACCGGCGGCGGTGCGGGTCACCCGGTGGAGGGTGGCGCACAGGGGGTCGGGCTGGGCAGCATAGGCCCCATGGACTACGAATACGCGCCGCTGCGGTTACCGCCGAACGTCGACCGGTTGACCGCCACGGCGCAGCTGGCGATCCAGGCGGAGTTCTCCGGATGGGAGCTGGCCCGGGTACGGCTGTTCCGCGACGGTACGCGCCAGGTGATGCTGCGCCGCCGCCGGGTGAACTCGCCCCAGCCGGGCCTGTCGTACTGAGCCGGTGACGAGCCCCGGGGTCCCGGCCGTTGCCGGCCGGGACCCGGGCGGTGACCGCCGCGCCCCGTGCGGGGCGCCGGCGGTCAGTGCACGTGGTCGTGCTCGCCCTCGAGATCCAGGAACGGGTGCTCGTCGAGCCGGCCGACCAGCCGGTCGTCGGCCGCCGGCTGGAACGGGCCCACCGGGTCGTCGTCGTCGAAGGACTCCAGGTCGACCGGGGTGCCGACCTCGCTGACCATCACCACGCCGTCGAGCGGTTCCAGCTCCGGCACGTCGAGCGCGCCGAGCGAGCCGTCGCCGCTCTGCAGCAGCTCCAGCACCGCCTCGCCGACGCCCTCCACCGGCGGCACCTCCTCGTCGGCCGGGATGCCCTCCCGGCGGGCCGCCTCCGCGATGCGGATCAGCGCGGAGACGCTGGGCACCCGGTAGTCGCGCCGCTGGCGCACCGAGATCACCTGGGGGTGCGGGTCGGTCGGCTCGACCCCCTCGGCACCGCCGAAGCGCTGGTCGGCCTCGTCCGGGTCGATCGACTCGACGTCCCACGGCGTGACCTCGCCGAAGGCGTCCATGAGTTGCTCGTCGTAGGCGAACGACGCGTTGTTCAACGCCACGTACGCCTGCCAGACGTCGTCGTCGTCGATCCGGCCCTGCGCGGCGCGGACGGCGGCCAGGTGGTGGCGGGCCGCTTCGATCACGCGCTCGAGGGCGGCGTCCAGCTCACCGGTCTGGTCGGTCATGAAGGCGTCCTTTTCTCCGAGGAATCCGAGGTGTCGCGTCCGTCCGGACGCGGACTAGCAGGTACGCAGGAACCGGTCGAGAACCCGCACGCCGAACTGTAGTCCGTCCACCGGAACCCGCTCGTCGATGCCATGGAACAGCGCCGAGAAGTTCAGGTCGGCCGGCAGCCGCAGCGGCGCGAACCCGAAGCAGCGGATGCCCAGCTGCGAGAACGCCTTGGCGTCGGTGCCGCCGGAGAGCATGTACGGCACCGGCCGCGCTCCCGGGTCCTCGGCCCGCAGCGCGGCGGACATCGCCTCGACCAGATCACCGTCGAAGGTGGTCTCCAACGCCGGCTGGCGCTGGATGTACTCGATGTCGATGTCCGGGCCGATCAGCTCGCGCAGCTGCCGCTCCAGCAGCTCGGACTGCCCGGGCAGGCTGCGGCAGTCGATGGTGGCGCTGGCCCGGCCGGGGATGACGTTGTCCTTGTAGCCGGCGTCGAGCCGGGTGGGGTTGGCGGTGTTGCGGATGGTGGCGCCGATGATGTTGGCGATCGGGCCGAGCTTGGCGATGGCGATCTCCGGATCGTCCGGGTCCACCTCGATGCCGAGCACCTCGGAGACCTCCTCGAGGAAGGCGCGTACGGTGTCGGTGACCACCACCGGGAAGCGGTGCGCGCCGATCCGGGCCACCGCCTCGGCCAGCGCGGTGACCGCGTTGTCGCCGTGCACCATCGACCCGTGCCCGGGCCGGCCCTTGGCGTGCAGCCGCAGCCAGTCGATGCCCTTCTGCGCGGTCTCGATCAGGTAGAGCCGTTGCGACTCGTCCACCGTGTACGAGAAGCCGCCGACCTCGCCGATCCCCTCGGTGCAGCCGTCGAACAGGTCCCGGTGCCGGGTGGCGAGGAAGTGCGCGCCGTACTCGCTGCCCGCCTCCTCGTCGGCGGTGTACGCGAGCACGATGTCCCGCGGCGGGCGGACGCCGGTGCGCTGCCAGTGCCGCACCACGGCGAGCACCATCGCGTCGAAGTCCTTCATGTCGATGGCACCCCGGCCCCACAGGTAGCCGTCGCGCAGCTCACCGGAGAAGGGATCCACCGACCACTCGTCGGGGTCGGCCGGAACGACGTCCAGGTGACCGTGCACGAGCAGGGCGCCCCGGCTCGGGTCGGTGCCGGGGATCCGGGCGATCACGTTGGCCCGCCCGGGGGCGGACTCGTGGAGCACCGGTTCGACGCCGACCTCGGCCAGCTTCTCCGCGACGTACTCGGCGGCGCGCCGTTCCCCCGCGCTGGTGGCGTTGTCGCCCGTGTTGGTGGTGTCGATCCGCAGCAGGTCCCGGCAGAGGTCGACGACCTCGTCGGTCGGCGCGGGGAAGGCGGAGAGGGCGTCGCTCGTCATCGCCCCTTCATACCAGCCTGCGGTTTCGGCGCGGACGAGTGCGGGTACTGCGCGCGCGTCCGGTTGCCATATCATCGTCGCTCCGCCCGCCAGCCGAGGAGGGACCGTGTCCGTCCACCTGCCGCCGCTGCCGCCCACCCCCGGCGACGGCTACCAGCCCGCCGGGCGCAGCATCGCCGCCACCATCGCCGAGGAGCACCAGCAGTTGCTGGACCTGACCCGGCAGCTGGTCGAGCCGGGCCCGGATCCCGCGCACGGCCGGGAGATCCTCATCGCCGCGTTGTCCCGGCACCTGTCGGCCGAGGAGCAGTACCTGCTGCCCGCCGCCCGTCAGGCCCTGACCGACGCCAACGGGCCGGTCGCCGAGGTGCTGGCGGGGGACGCCGCCCTGCTGATGGCGCTGCGTGGACTGACCGACGACCGGCTCGCCATGGTGGCCCGCCTGGTCGAGGCGCACGTGGTGGCGGTCGACGCCCTGGTGACGCGGCTGTGTGCCGCCGCCACCGAGGAGGAGCTGATCCGGCTCGGTAACCGGCTGGAGATCGCCGAGGAGGCCGCGCCGACCCGGCCGCACCCGAGCCTGCCGCACACCCCGCCGTGGAACCGGATCGTCGAGCCGGCGGTGGCCCTGGTGGACAAGGTCCGCGACGCGCTCACCGGCCGGCACACGCAGCTGGGTGAGGTGACCGAACCACCGCCGCGCTGAGCGACCTGCCACACGTTCATGGTCGTTGATCCGTCCGGACCCTTCCGCCGGCCGCTCCGTGGCCCTACCGTCACGCTATGAATCTGGAGTTGCGCCACCTGCGGGTGGTCTGCGCCATCGCGGAGACGGGGAGCGTGACCAAGGCGGCCTCGACGCTCGGCCTGGCCCAGCCGGCGCTGACCGCCCAGCTCCAGCGCATCGAACGGACCCTGGGCGGGCCACTGTTCGAACGGGACCGGCGCGGTGCCCGGCCCACCGCCCTCGGCGAGCTGGTGCTCGCCCGGGCCCGGGTGCTGCTGCCGGCGATGAAGGGCCTGCAGGACGAGGCGGCCCGGCTGGCCGGCGCGGGCGACGCCCCCCGCCGGTACCGGTTCGGCGGGGTGAACAGCCCGATCCTGGGCCGGCTGGTGCACCGGCTCGCCGCCGAGCAGCCACAGGCCCAGCTCACCACGTACGCCTCCTGGTCGGTCGACGAGTTGGCCCAGCTGGTCGCCGGTGGGCGGCTGGACTACGCGCTGACCGGCGTGTGCGGCGACTCCACCCCGTCGGCGGACTACGGGCTGAGCTGGCGAGAGGTCGCGGTCGATCCGGTGATGGTGCTGCTGCCCGAGATCCACCCGCTTTCCGGCCGGGACGAGGTGGCGCTGGCCGACCTGCGGCACGAGCAGTGGGTGGCGGCGCCGGGCGACGGCTGCTTCGGTGACTGTTTCGCCGCCGCCTGCGCGCGGGCCGGCTTCACCCCGCGCAAGGTGTACGAGGCCGACGTGCGCGGCTGCATCGACCTGGTCGACGCCGGCGAGGCGGTGGCGTTGTGCCAGGCCACCTTCCGGCCGGTGGCCGGCCTGGTGACCCGCCGGCTGGTCGGCGCGCCGCTGCGGTGGCGGCTGATGCTGGGCTGGCACCCGGAGTCCGCCGCCGCCCGGATGGCCGACCTGGTGCTGGAGACGGCCCTGGCGGCGTACACCGACGCCCTCGCCCCGCACCCGGCGTACCTGGCCTGGCTGCTGCGCAACCCGGCGTTCGGGGTACGGCGGCCGGCGGCCGCGTGGGCCGGCCGGGGGGTGCGAACCGCTTAACGGCGGGTAATGGGCGGGCATGACCGACCTCTATCCCGCCGCCGACGACCGTGAGGTTCTGCGCGAGGCGGCCGCCCGGCACACCGTCGCCGCCCGGGACGTGGAGACCTTTCTGCGCCGGCTGCCGGAGGTGCCCGACCCGGCCGACCTGACCGAGTACGCCAACCTGATCACCCGGGAGGAGCAGACCCGCGCCGACCGGCAGGCCGTCGACCGCCGGCGAGGACCGCGCTCAGCGCGTTCTGGCTCGCCCACATCGTTCGGTGAATCTCGGCGAGCTGCCGCGATGCCCGGTTGAGCTGA
>NZ_JBFBAO010000334.1:0-7815 GCF_040682255.1 Micromonospora sp. NPDC051296
GCTCGCCCAGCGGCGCGCCGTCGGCGGCGGCCCCGGCGTCGGCGATGCCGATGGCGCTGGTGAACACCACCGGGAACAGCGCCGCCTCGGCACCCTGCCGGCGGGCGATCTCCCGCATCACCTCGATCCCGCTGAACGTGCGGTGGTCCAGGTCCTCCCACAGCTGCGCCTGCAGGTCACGGGCCCGCTCGGCGAAGCGGCGGGTCGGGTCGGCGTCGACCGCCAGCAGCTCCACCGAGGTGAAGTCGCCGACGAGGGCGTTGACCTGCTCGTGCAGCGGCATCCGGTTGAGCAGCGTGATGTCCAGGGTGAACCGGGACCGGCGGCTCCACGCCGCGATGGTGTCGGCGTACGCGGCCAGCACCGCCCCGGACGGGCTGATGCCGTGCCGGCCGGCCCGCTCGCGCAGCCGCTCCCAGACCTCCGGCGACAGCCGGGTCTCCCAGCGGCGGAACCGGCCCTCGCTGTCGGCCGGGCGGGCCACCGTTGGCAGTTCCGGCGCGGCCGGCAGGTCGTCGAGGCGGGCCAGCCACCACTGCCGGTCCCGCTCGTGGCGCGGGCTGTCCCGCACCGCGCGTTCGGCCAGCTGGTAGTCGCGGAAGGTGATCTCCAGCGGCGGCAGCGGCTGGTCCGGCCGGTGGTAGAGCCGGTGCAGCTCGTCCAGGACGACCTGCACGCTGATGAAGTCGGCGATCAGGAAGTCGATCGACACGTGCAGCACGGCCCGGCGGTCGGCCAGGGTGATCCGGGCGGCGAACAGCGGCCACCGGTCGGGGGTGTGCACCAGGTGGTCCATCTCCGCGCGGACCGCGCTGACACCGGCCTCGACCACCGCGTCGGGGCGGCCGGTCAGATCGATCACCGGCACCTCGAACGGCGGCACCTGCGGCAGCACCCGCTGCGCGCCGTCGGCCTCCACCACCGCGCGGAGCATGTCGTGCCGCTCGATCAGCGCCCGCCAGGCGGCGGTCATCCGCGCCGGGTCCAGCTCCGGGTAGACCAGTTCGCCGTAGCCGTGGCAGGCGACGCCGCCGTAGGCGAACGTCTCCCCCCGACCGAGCAGGTACGCCGCCTGCACGTCGGTGACCGGGAACGGTTCGTGCCGGCGCTGCGGCTCGGGTACCAGGGCGACGGTCCCCGCGCCGTCGTCGAGGTGGGCGACGATCTCGTCGCGGCGGGCGCGCAACGCCTCCCGGCGGGCCGGTGTCATCGCCCCCTGCGGGGCCCGGAAGCGCAGCTGACCGGCCTCCAACCAGATTCGCACCCCTGCGCTCTCCAGCTCGGCGAGCAGGTCACCGGCGGACGACTGACTCATATTGTGCCCTCCTCGAAGTCACCCGGTTCCACCGCGCCGCGGTGGGCGTCGAAGACGTCTGCCAGCTGCGCCACGGTCGGCGCCAGGAACAGTTGCCGCAGCGACAGCTCCACCCCGTGCCGCTGCCGCAGCGTCTCCACCAGCCGGGTGGCCAGCAGGCTGTCCCCGCCCAGGGTGAAGAAGCTCTGCTGCCGGCCGATCCGGTCGCAGTCGAGCACCTCGGCCCAGATCTCGGCGAGGAGCTTCTCGCTATCCCCGCGCGGGCTCTCGTCGGGCTCGTCGTCGGGGTCGGCGGCCAGCTGCGCGGTCAACGCCCGGCGGTCCACCTTGCCGTTGGCGGTCAGCGGCAGGGCCGGCACGCCGGTCACCCGTTCCGGGACCATGTAGCTGGGCACCCGTTCGGCCAGGAACCCGACCAGCGTCGCGCCGTCGACCGGCTCGCCGGCGGCGACCACGGCCAGCGCCAGCCGGCGGTGGCTCCCCTCGCCGACGGTGAGCGCGACGGCCCGGGCCACCCCCGGGTGCGCCTCGGCCGCCGCCTCGATCTCCCCCAGCTCGATCCGGTGTCCCCGGATCTTGACCTGGAAGTCGACCCGGCCGAGGAACTCCAGCGTGCCGTCCGGCCAGTAGCGGCCGAGGTCGCCGGTGCGGTACCAGCGGTGCCCGTCGACGGTGACGAACTGCCGGGCGGTGGTCTCCGGGTCACCCCGGTAGCCGTTGGCCACCCCGGCGCCGCCGATCCACAGCTCTCCGGGCACCCAGTCGGGACAGTCCCGGCCACGCGGGTCGACCACCCGGTAGCGCTGGTTGCGCAGCGGGCGGCCGTACGGCACCGACCGCCAGTGGGCGGGCACCTGGTCGACCTCGCAGGCGTTGGACCAGATGGCGGCCTCGGTGGCACCGCCCAGCGCCACGAACCGGGCCTGCGGGCACCGGCCGCGCAGCCGGCCGGGCAGGTCCAGCCCCACCCAGTCGCCGGAGACCAGCACCAGCCGCAGCGCCAGCCCGTCCGCGTCGGCCGCGACCAGGAGCATGTCCAGCAGGGCCGGCACCGAGTTCCACACGGTGACCCCGGCGCGGCGGGCCTGCGCCGCCCAGCTGCGCGCCTCCCGCCGGTCCTCGTCGGCCACGCAGACCACCGCGCCACCGGCGGAGAGCAGCCCGAAGATGTCGTAGACGGACAGGTCGAAGTCGAGCGCCGAGACCGCCAGGACCCGGTCGGCGGGGCCGACTCCGTAGCGGGTGTTGATGTCGTCGACGGTGTTCAGCGCGGCCCGGTGGGTGATCTCCACGCCCTTCGGCTCGCCGGTGGAGCCCGAGGTGAAGATGACGTATGCCAGCTCGTCCGGATCGACCTCGACCGGCGCGGGCAGCGGCGTGGCGTGGGTGTCCGGCGCGACGACCGGATGCGCGGTGGGCAGGTCGGGCCGGGCAACGACGGCCCGCGCCCCGGCTCGGGCGTAGATCCGGTCGCGTCGCTCGGCCGGCTGGTCGACGCCGACCGGGACGTAGCGACCGCCGGCGGCGAGCACGCCGAGCACGGTGGCGACCTGGTCGACGCCGCGGGGCAGGGTCACCGCCACCGCGTCACCGGCGGCGACGCCGTGCTCGCGCAACGCCCCGGCGATGCGCAGCGCCCGGGCGGCCAGGTCGCCGTAGCCGATCTCCTCGCCGTCTGCGGTGACCACCGCCGGGGCGTCCGGGGTGGCGGCGGCGTGCGCGAAGAAGCCGGTGTGCAGCAGCCCGGACGGCAGCGGGCCGGCGGTGTCGTTGACCGCGTCGCGGACCCGTCGTTGCGCCGCCGGCAGCGGCGGCGGCGCGGCGGCGGCCCAGTCCGCCGTGGTCAGCCAGGTCAGCAGTTCGCGGTACGCGTCGAACATCGCGTCGAGCAGCCCGGCGGGGAACAGTTCCTCGACGGAGTCCCAGTTGTAGACCAGGCCACCGTCGCGCTCCATCACCTGGTTGTCCAGCCAGACCTGCGGGGTCTGCGAGATGCCCCAGACCAGTTCGCCGAAGGGGAAGGACATCTCGCTCATGCCACCGGCGACGCCGAGGGCGCTGGTGAACACGACCGGCATGCTCACCGCGCCGCCCTGCCGGCGGCGGGCGAGTTCGCGCAGCACCCACAGCGCGGACACCGAGTCGTGGGCCATGCCCTCCCAGACCTGCTCCTGCGTCCGCCGGACCACGTCCAGCCAGCTGTCATCCACCCCGGCCCGGTACGCGACCAGCAGCAGCGAGGTGAAGTCACCGAGGATGTGGTTGATGTCGGGATGCACGTCGCGCCGGTTGAACAGGGTGAAGTTGACGGTCAGTTCGCCGCGTCCGCTCCAGCCCGACAGCACCTCGGCGAAGGCGGCGGCGAGGACGCTGGCCGGCGTCACCCCGTGCCGGCGGGCCTGCTCGGTCAGCCGCCGCCACTGGCCGGGGTCGAGCCGGTCCTCACGGCGGTGGAAGCGCGGGGCGAGCACGGTGGCCGGGTCCACGGCCAGCGGCAGCGGCGGCGCGGGCGGCAGGGTGTCCAGGCGGTCCAGCCAGTACCGCTGGTCCGTGGCCACGGCCTCCGGGTCGGCCGGGGCGGCGAGTACGTAGTCGCGGAAGCTCACCCCGACCGGGCGCAGCGTCGCCGCCGGGTCCCGGTAGAGGGTGGTCAGCTCGTCGAAGACGATCACGATGCTGAGCGCGTCGAGGACGATGTAGTCGAAGCTGAAGCCGATGCGGACGCGGCCGTCGCCGTACCGGACGGCGGCGATCTCCAGCAGCGGCCACCGGCCCGGGTCGGGGATCCGGTGCGCCATCCGCTCGCGCAGGTCACCCAGGGCCTCGTCGCCGCCGTCGCGCACGGTGACCCGGAACCGGTCCACCTGGGCCAGCACCCGCTGATCGCCGTTGTCGTCGAAGATCGCGCGGAGCATGTCGTGCCGCGCGACGAGCTGGTTGGCGGCGTCCTCCAGCCGGGTGAGGTCGACGTCCGAGCCGTCGAACTCCCAGTACCAGTGTGAGCCGACGCCGCCCAGGGCGAAGTCGCTGCTGCGCCCCAGCCAGTACGCCCGTTGCACGTCGGTGGGCGGGAACGGCTCGTACCGGTGCGCCGGGTCCGGGCGCAGCGCAGAGGGGGCGGGCCGGTCCGTACCGGCGCGGCGCAGGGTGGCGGCGAAGTCGGCCAGCACCGGGGTGGCGAACAGCTGCCGCAGGTTCGCCCCGTCGAGTCCGGCCGCGGCGAGCAGCGCCATCGACCGGGTGGCGACCAGGCTGTCCCCACCGGCGGCGAAGAAGCTCTGCCGCCGCCCCACCGCCGCGACGCCGAGCAGCTCGGCCCAGATCCGGGCCACCTCGCGTTCGATGTCGCCGACCGGGGCTTCGAGTTCCGTCGGCTCGGGTCGGGCCGCCTCGACGAGCCGGGCGACTGCCCGCCGGTCGACTTTCGCGTTGGCCGACAGCGGGAGCTGGTCGGTGAGCACCAGCCGTTCGGGCACCATGTAGCCGGGTACCAGCCCGGCCAGCCAGTCGCGCAGCGCGGCCGGGTCGAGGTCGGTGTCGGCGGTGACGACGGCGGCCAACTGTCGGGGCGTACCGAGGGCCACCGCGACCGCCCGGCCGACCGCCGGGTGCCGCTCCAGGGCGGTCTCGATCTCGCCCAGCTCGATCCGGTGCCCCCGGATCTTGACCTGGGCGTCGGCCCGGCCGAGGAACTCCACGGCGCCGTCCGGGTGGTAACGGGCCAGGTCGCCGGTGCGGTACCAGCGCACCCCGTCGATCTCGCGGAACTGTGCGGCGCTGCGCTCGGGGTCACCGCGGTAGCCGTCGGCCACCGAACGCCCGCCGATCCACAGTTCACCGGGAACCCAGTCCGGTCGGTCCCGACCGGCCGGGTCGACCACCCGCATGAGCTGGTTGGCCAACGGCACGCCGTACGGCACCGAACGCCAGGTGGCGGGCACCAGCACCGGCACCACCTGCACGGTGGAGTGGATCGCGGTCTCCGTGGTGCCGCCCAGCGCCACCAGCGTCGCGCCCGGGGCCTGCGCGGCCAGCCGGCCGGCCAGGTCGAGCCCGACCCAGTCACCGCCGAGCAGGGCCAGCCGCAGCGGCAGGTCCGCGTCGCCTCCGGCGGTCAGCAGCATGTCCAGCAGCGCCGGGACGGACTGCCAGACGGTGACCCGGTGCCGGCGTACCAGCGCCCGCCACCGCTCGGCGTCGCGCCGCTCGTCCTCGGCGACGCAGACCACCGCCCCGCCCGCGCCGAGCAGGCCGAACATGTCGTAGACCGACAGGTCGAAATCGAGGGCCGAGACCGCCAGGACCCGGTCGTCGGGGCCGACCCGGAACCGCCGGTTGATGTCGTCGATGGTGTTGACCGCGGCCCGGTGCGGCACCTGCACGCCCTTCGGCTCGCCCGTCGAGCCGGAGGTGAACAGCAGGTAGGCCGGGTCGTCGTCACTGCTGGCGGCCGGGTTGACCGGCGGGAACGACCGGTCGGCCAGGTCGACCACGCACACCGACGTGGGCAGGTCGGGCAGCGGTCCGTCGGCCACCACGTGCCGCACCCCGGCCACCGCGTGGATCCGGGCCCGGCGGGCGGCCGGCTGGTCGACGCCGACCGGCACGTACACGCCGCCGGCCCGCAGCACCGCCAGCACGGCGACCACCTGCTGCGGTCCCTTCTCGACGGTGACGGCGACCGGGTCGCCGCGGCGCACCCCCTGGGCGACCAGCGCACCGGCGACCCGGTCGGCCCGGTCGGCGAGTTCGCCGTAGCTGAGCAGCCCGTCGGTGCCCCAGAGCAGCGCCGGCCGGTCCGGCTCCGTGCGGGCGCGGGCGAAGAAGTCGTCGTGTAGCCGGCGACGGCGCACCGGGCGTCCGGTGTCGTTGGCCGCCGCGCGGATCTGCCGGGTCGGCTGCGGCAGCAGCTCCGGCAGGGTGACGGACCAGTCCGCGTCGTCGTCCAGCAGCCAGTCCAGGATCTTCCGGTACGCCTCGAACATCTGCCCGACCAGGCCCGGCGGGAACAGTTCCTCGACGCAGTCCCAGTTGACGAACAGCCCGTGTTCGCGCTCGGTGACCTGCACGTCGAGCCACACCTGCGGGGTCTGCGACATGGTCCAGCCGGGCGCGCCGAAGCTGTCGCGCACCTCGGCGTCGAACAGTTCGCCGAGGCTGAGTGCGCTGGTGAAGACCACCGGGGCACCGACGGGGGTGCCGCCGCGCCGGCGGGTCAGGTCGCGCAGCACGTCCACACCGGTGTAGCCGGGGTGGGCGGCGTCGGCGCGCATGCGCTCCTGCACGGCGCGGGCGAACGCCACGAAGTCGTCGCCGGCGCCGGTGTCGACCTCGAGCAGCAGCAGGTTGGTGAAGTCACCGACCAGGTGCGCGACGTCGGAATGGACCGGCTGGCGGTCGTAGAGCGGCAGGTTGAGCAGGAAGCGCGGGGCGGCGCTCCAGCGGCCGAGGACGTGGCCGAAGGCGGCCAGGAACAGCACCGGCAGGGTCAGCCCGTACGACCGGGCCCGCTGCCCGAGCCGTTCGCCCTGCTCCGGGGAGACCCAGTGGTGGTGCCGGACCACGCGCTGGCCACTGACCTGCTGCGGATCGACGGCCAGCGGCAGCTCCGGCGGTCCGGGCAGCTCGGGCAGCCGAGCCTGCCAGTGCGCCCGGTCGGCGTCGCGCGCACCGCCACGGCGCTCGGCCAGGGTGGCCCGGTAGCTCGGGTAGTCCAGCCCGACCGGGGGCAGTTCGGCGTCCGGGTCCCGGTAGAGCCGGGCGAGGTCCGACATCAGGATGCGGAAGCTGTGCGCATCGGCCACCAGCATCTCGATGTGCACGTGGCATCGGGTGCCGCCGCCGGGCAGCAGCGACAGCTGCACGTCGAAGACCTCGCCGCGGGCCACGTCCAGCCGCCGGTGCGACAGCCGGTCGCGCAGGTCGAGCAGGGCCCGTTCGGCCGCGTCGGGCTCCGCTGCGCGCAGGTCGTGCACGGTGAGCCCGGGCCAGGGGCTGGTGGCGAGGATGCGCTGCCGGCCGTCGTCGTCGAACCGGGCGCGCAGCATGCCGTGCCGGCGCAGCAGCGACCGGACGGCGGCCTCCAGTCGGGCCGGGTCCACCTCGACGCCGTCGAACTCGTTGTAGAAGTGCGCGCCCACCCCGCCGAGGGCCTGGCCGTCGCCCCGTCCCACCCAGTACGCGTGCTGCATCGGGGCCAGGTCGAACGGCTCGGCGCCGTCGACGACGGACAGCGGCGGGTCGTCCGGCACCACCGCGCCGGCGGGAACCCGGTCGGCGACCATCCGCCACCAGTCGTCGAGGGTGCGACCCTCGATCAGTTCCGCGAAGCTGACCGTCACGCCCCGCTGGTGCCAGCGGCCGACCAGTCGCATCACGCCGATCGAGTCGAGGCCGAGCTGGAGCAGGTCGGCGTCGTCGGCGACCGTGCCGGGTGGTTCGCCGAGGACCGCCGCGATGTCGTCCCGCATGCCGTCCCGGGTGAAGGGTCGCGTGTGTTC
>NZ_JBFBAO010000335.1:0-7696 GCF_040682255.1 Micromonospora sp. NPDC051296
CGGACCAGGTCGTCGCCGTCGGACCGGACGTCTTCGAGGTCCGCTCGGCGGGCCTGGAGCCGCTGCGGATCCGGGTCACCACCGGTCCTCTCGCCGGGCCAGCGCCGCCGCCGCCGACCAGCGGCGCAACGCCTCCTCCCCGGCGCGCAGATCGGCCCGGGTCAGCATCGCCCAGGTGTCCAGCAGCAGCACCGCGCCGTAGCCGCCGGCGGCGACCGGTTCGGCGCCCGGCGTGGAGATCACCAGGCCGGCTCCGCCGGGGACCTCCGCCAGCACCCCCTCCCGTCCGGAGGTGCGCACCGGCACACCGGGGAAGGCCCGGCCCAGCTCCTCGGCGGTACGTCGGGCGCCGGTGACCGAGGCACGCAGCCGCCGCCCACCACACTCCGGGCAGGCGTACGCGGCGGCGACCCGGCCGCACCAGCGGCAGGCCGGGGCCCCGCCGGCCGAGGGCAGCGCGAGCGGGCCGGCGCAGTGCGGGCAGCGGGCCGGGGTACGACAGTCGGCGCAGGCCACCGAGGGCAGGTAGCCGCGGCGGGGCACCTGGACCAGGACCGGCAGCTCCGCCCGCAGCGCCTCCCGGGCGGCGGTCCAGGCCAGGCTCGGCAGTCGCGCGGTCGCGGCGGCCGGATCGCGGGCCAGTTGGGGATCGTCGCCGGTCGGAGCGACGGCGGGGGCACGCGCCCGCAGCACGGCCCGGTCGGCCACCACCTCGCGGGCCCAGCCGGTCTCCACCAGCAGCTGTGCCTCGGCGGTACGGGAGTAGCCGCCGACCAGCGCCGCGGCGTCGGCGAGCTGGGCGCGGGTGAGCAGCACCTCCCGGGCGTGCGGGTACGGGGCCCGCGGCTCGGCGTGCAGGTCGTCGCCGTCGTCCCAGATGGCCACCAGACCCAGCCGGTCGACCGGGGCGAACATGGCCGCCCGGGTGCCGATCACCACCGGCGCTTCGGCCCGGCGGGCGGCGAGGAAGGCACGGTAGCGCCGTGCGGGCCCGAGCGCGGCGGACAGGCACACGTGCCGGCCAGGTCCGAGGGTCGCGGTCAGCGCAGCGTCGAGCCGGTCCAGATCCCGCCCGTCGGCGACCACCACCAGGGCACCCCGCCCGCCGGCCACCGTCGCGGCGACCGCGGTGGCGTAGCGGGCCGCCCAGTCCTCCCCGGGCAGCGCGGACCACACGGCCCGCGGTGGGCGGCCGGCGGCGAGCGCCCGCAGCAGCGCCGGCCCGGCCGGATAGTCCCGCTACCCACCCGGCTCCGGCGACGCCGGCCGGTCGCCCGACTCGGCCCCGGCGGCGGCGTTGCCGTCCGGCCCGGCCGCGTCGCCAGGCGCAGCAGGGGCCTTGTCGTCCGGTTGGGCCAACGCGGTGGGCTCGCCCGACGCGGCCGAGGTCTCCTCGGGCGCAGCGGTGTGGGCGAGGACGTCCTTTTCGACCCGGGCGTGCCGCGGTGGGACCGCCAGGCGCAGCACGTCGGCCAGGCTGCCGGCGTACCGGTCGGCGACCACCCGGGCCAGCCGGGCCACCTCGGGGGCGAGCACCGGCACCGGCGAGACCACCCGGTCCAGGTACGCCAGCCGCGGGTGGTCGGAGCGCTCGGCCCGCTCCAGCAGCCACCCGTCGACGAGTTGGCCGGCGAAACGCACCTTCACCCGGACACCGGGCACCGCGTCGGCGGCCAGCGCCTGCGGGACCAGGTAGTCGAAGGGGCGGTCCAGGTGGGCCAGCGGCACGTCGACGCAGACACGAGCGACCGGCGACCCGTCAGCGGGCCGCCGGTCGTCACGCCTGGTGCCGGTCAGGCTCCCGCGGCCGACTTGAGGTCGGCGGCCCGGTCGGTGCTCTCCCAGGTCAGGTCCGGCAGCTCACGGCCGAAGTGGCCGTAGGCGGCGGTCTGGGCGTAGATCGGGCGCAGCAGGTGCAGGTCCCGGATGATGGCGGCCGGACGCAGGTCGAAGATCTCGGTGACCGCCTTCTCGATCGAGGTGACCGGCACCGTCTCGGTGCCGAACGTCTCGATGAACAGGCTCACCGGGTGCGCCTTGCCGATCGCGTACGCGACCTGCACCTCGCAGCGCTCGGCCAGGCCGGCGGCGACGACGTTCTTGGCCACCCACCGCATGGCGTACGCGGCGGACCGGTCCACCTTCGACGGGTCCTTGCCGGAGAAGGCCCCACCGCCGTGCCGGGCGTAGCCGCCGTAGGTGTCGACGATGATCTTCCGCCCGGTGAGGCCGGCGTCACCCATCGGGCCACCGATCTCGAACCGGCCGGTCGGGTTCACCAGGAGCCGGTAACCGTCGGTGTCCAGGCCGAGGCTCTCCAGCTCGGGCGCGATCACATGGTCGCGCACGTCCGGGGTGAGCAACGAGTCCAGCGAGATGTCCGCGGCGTGCTGGCTGGAGACGACCACCGTGTTGAGCCGGACCGGGCGCAGTCCGTCGTACTCGATGGTGACCTGGGTCTTGCCGTCGGGCCGCAGGTACGGCACGGTGCCGTCCTTGCGGACCGCGGCGAGCCGGCGGGCCAGTCGGTGCGCGAGCGCGATCGGCAGCGGCATCAGCTCGGGCGTCTCGGAGCAGGCGAAGCCGAACATCATGCCCTGGTCGCCGGCGCCCTGCGCGTCCAGCGCGCTCTCCGACGCGCCGGTACGCAGCTCGAAGGCGTTGTCGACGCCCTGGGCGATGTCCGGCGACTGGGAGCCGATGGAGACGCTGACGCCGCACGAGGCGCCGTCGAAGCCCTTCTTGGACGAGTCGTAGCCGATGCCGAGGATGGTCTCGCGCACGATCGTCGGGATGTCGGCGTACGCCTTGGTGGTCACCTCCCCGGCGACGTGGACCTGGCCGGTGGTGATGAGGGTCTCCACCGCGACGCGGCTGTGCGGGTCCTGGCTGAGCAGGGCGTCGAGGATGCCGTCGCTGATCTGATCGGCGATCTTGTCCGGGTGGCCTTCCGTGACCGATTCGGACGTGAAGAGGCGGCGTGTCACGGCACTCCTAAGTTTTTGGATGTCGTTCCGCGGCAGTTTAGTCACCGATCGTCTCCGGCACCGTCGACGGTCGTCTAGCGGTCCAACGGTCAGGAGGAGTCACCGGAGAGCCGGGCGACCACGAGGTCCCACACGCCGTCGGCGAGATCCTCCTTGGACCGTTCGGGCATCGGGATGACCGAACCGTCCACGCCGATGACGGTGGCCGCGTTGGTCTCGGCGCCGAAGACCTTGTCCGGCCCGACCTCGTTGATGACGATGAGGTCGGCCCGTTTACGGGCGAGCTTGGCCCGCCCGTTGGCCTCGGCGTCGCCGGTCTCGGCGGCGAACACCACCAGCACCTGCTCCGGTCGACGGCGCTGACCCAGCTCGGCGGCGATGTCCGGGTTGGTGACGAGTTCGATGGTGGGCGCCACGCCGTCGTCCGACTTCTTGATTTTGCCAGGCGCGTACGTCGCCGGTCGGAAATCGGCCGGAGCCGCCGCCATCACCACCGCGTCGGCGTCGACCGCGGCCTTCAACGTCGCCTCGCGCAGCTCGCCGGTGGTGCCCACCCGCACCACGTCCGCCCCGGCTGGGTCCGGCAACGCGACGTTGGCTGAGATCAGTGTCACCCGGGCACCCCGGGCGACCGCCGACCGGGCGAACGCGTAGCCCTGCTTGCCGGACGAACGGTTGCCGAGGAACCGCACCGGATCCAGCGGCTCCCGGGTGCCACCGGCGGTGACCACCACGTGCCGGCCGGTCAGGTCCGCCGGGGCGTCGACGCCACGGGCCAGGGTCCGGCGGGCGACCGCGAAGATCTCGGCCGGGTCGGGCAGCCGGCCTTTGCCGGTGTCGACGCCGGTGAGCCGCCCCACGGCCGGCTCGATGACCCGTACGCCGCGGGCGCGCAGCGTCGCGACGTTGGCGACGGTGGCCGGGTGCTCCCACATCTCGGTGTGCATGGCCGGCGCCAGCACCACCGGACAGCGGGCGGTGAGCAGGGTGTTGGTGAGCAGGTCGTCGGCGAGGCCGTGGGCGGCCTTGGCCAGCAGGTCGGCGGTGGTGGGTGCGACCACCGCCAGGTCGGCCTGCTGGCCGAGGCGGACGTGCGGCACCTCGTGCACGTCGGACCAGACGTCCTCGGCGACCGGCTGACCGGACAGTGCCGCCCAGGTCGGCGCACCGACGAAACGTAACGCCGAGGCGGTCGGCACGACCCGGACCTGGTGACCCGACTCGGTGAACAGGCGCAGCAGTTCGCACGCCTTGTAGGCGGCGATGCCGCCGCCCACCCCGAGGATGATCCGGGCGCTCATCGACGCACGGAGCTTACGGCTGGTCGGTCGGCTCGGCGGTGAGCAGGCCCGCGTTGATCTCGCGCATCGCGATGGAGAGCGGCTTCTCCTGGGGGGTGGTCTCGACCAGCGGGCCGACGTACTCCAGCAGGCCCTCGCCGAGCTGGCTGTAGTAGGCGTTGACCTGACGGGCACGCTTGGCCGCGAAGATGACCAGCGCGTACTTCGACGTCGTCTTCTCCAGGAGCTCGTCGATCGGCGGGTTGGTGATGCCTTCGGGGTTGGCGATGGATCCCACGGATAACCTCTGCGTCTTTCGCACGGACCGCGCGAACGCGGTGCCGGCGCTCAACCGCGCGGACGCGGCCGGGCCGGAGCCAGGAATGAAGAACCGATGAATCCTACCAGCTCTGCCACGACCCGCTCGGTGCGGTCGTGCGACACGCTGTGGTCGAAGGCCGCCACGGTCGCCGGGCCCGGGATCCGGCCGGGCGGGTGGAGGAGGACGAGTCGCGCCTCGGACCACGCGGCCCGGACCAGCAGCGCCCCGTCGAGGTCGAGCGGGAGCAGGACCGGCTGCCCGGCGGCGAGCCGGCTGCGCAGCGGGCCGATCTCCGTGCCGCGCAGGTACGCGCCGAGCCGGCTCCACTCCAGCAGCTCGCCCCCGGCCAACCGGCGGTCGAACTCCGCCGGCGCGAGGAAGTGACGGTGGACGCCGTCCAGCTCGCCCTCCCGGCGAGGCCGGGTGGTGACCGCGATCGGCGTCCACACAGACGGAGAACGCGCCCGGATCAACTCGACGACACTCTCCCTGCCGGCACCGGATGGGCCGGCCAGGACAGTGAGCCGAGCCGCCGGGCGCGCCTCGTCATCCAAGCTCACTGCTTGTTTCTACACGCAGCCATGCTCAGTTGGCAGCGAACTCCCCAAGCAGGGCCTTGCGCTGCTGCTCGCCGAGGCCACGCAGGCGACGGCTGTCGGCGATCTTGAGCTTCTCCATGATCTGGGTGGCTCGGATCTTGCCGATGCCCGGCATCGCCTGAAGCACGGCCGACACCTTGAGCTTGCCGACGACATCATCGGACTCGGCCCGCTCGAGAACGGCTCCGAGGGTGGTCTTGCCCTGCTTGAGCTGCTCCTTCAGCTCGGCACGGGCTTTGCGGATCTCCGCAGCCTTCTCCAGCGCGGCTGCGCGCTGCTCGGGGGTCAGTGACGGGAGCGGCACCAGTTCTCCTCAGGTCCCTATCGCGGCGGGCGGGACGCGCCGCCGCATCTGTGAAACGTGGTGTCGCTGTGAACCAAGGGGTTCCCAGCGCGGGGAAAACTAGCGGTCAACGGAGCTTTCGGCAACGTGGGCACGCGACGATCACCACAAAGTGACCGACCCGTCAGTCAGTCACGACAACGCCAGAACGCCCCGACAATCGGCCACCGCGCGCTCCGCCGCAGCCCGCAACGCCGCCGGGTCCGGGCCAGCCCCCAGCACCTCCCGGGAGTACGAGGGCAGCACCGCAGGCAGGGCGGAACCGAAGACCACCCGCAGATCCGCAGCCGTCGCACCCTGCGCGCCGAGGCCCGGCGCGAGCAGCGGACCATTCACCGCAGACAGGTCACAGCCGGTCTCACCGACCGTCGCGCCGACCACCAACCCGAAGCTCCCGAGCGGCTCCGCACCGGCGTTGAGCTGGGAAATCTCGTCAATCACCGTCTGCGCCACGGTGCGTCCGTCAGCGCCGCGGGCCCGCTGGACCGACGCGCCCTCGGGGTTGGAGGTCAGCGCCAGGACGAACACTCCACCGCCGTGTTCGGCGGCCAGCTCGAACATCGGGTCGAGCGAGCCGACCCCCAGGAAGGGGCTCGCGGTCACCGCGTCGACATACATGGGGCTGGATGGATCTAGGTACGCCGACGCGTACGCGCGGACCGTCGAGCCGATGTCGCCGCGCTTGACGTCAAGCAGAACGAGCGAGCCATAATCTCGTAACTGTCGGATAGTTGACTCAAGAACCGCCACTCCTTGGGACCCGAATCGCTCGAAGAACGCCGACTGGGGCTTGACCACCGCAACCCGGTCACCGAGGGCGTCCACGACGGTCCGGGCGAACCGGCGCAACCCGTCGACGTCGTCGGTGAGGCCCCAGCGGGCCAGCAGTGCCGGATGCGGGTCGATCCCGACGCAGAGCGGGCCCCGCTCGCTGACCGCCCGATGCAATCGGGCCCCGAAGCTCGCCATTCCGCCGTGCCTTTCTCTGATGCTCAACTTGCCCTGTTCGGCTACTCAACCTTTGGCGTCCCCGTACAACTGACTACTCAGGCGACCTTGACGGCCGCAGCGATACCCGCCGCGATCAGTGCCAGGTCGGCGTCGTCGGTCACGTACGGCGGCATGGTGTAGACCAGATCGCGGAACGGGCGCAGCCACACCCCCTGGGCCACCGCGGCGGCCGTGGCGGCGGCGAGATCCACCTCGTGATCCAGTTGCACCACGCCGATCCCGCCGAGCACCCGGACGTCCGCCACCCCCGGCGCGCCGCGCAGCGGCTCCAGACCGGCGCGCAGACCCCGCTCAAGCCTCGACACCTGACCGGCCCAGTCCCCGGCCCGCAGCAGGCCCAGGGAGGCGTTGGCGACCGCGCAGGCGAGCGGATTGCCCATGAACGTCGGTCCGTGCGCCAGGACGCCGCCGCTGCGGATGCCCCGTGCCACCTCCGCCGTGCACAGCGCGGCGGCCAGGGTGACATAGCCGCCGGTGAGCGCCTTGCCGACGCACATCACGTCCGGCACGACCCCGGCGTGCTCGGCCGCGAACATCGTCCCGGTGCGACCGAAGCCGGTGGCGATCTCGTCGAAGATCAGCAGCACGCCGTGCGCCCGGGTCACCTCGCGCAACACCCGCAGGTAGTGCGGGTGGTGGAAGCGCATCCCACCGGCGCCCTGCACCACCGGCTCCACGATCACCGCGGCCAGCTCGTGGGCGTGCCGCTCGACCGCGTCGACCAGCGCCGCCTCGTACGCCGGATCCGGCGCGGAGTCGAAGCCGCCCGGCGGGACCGGGGCGAAGACCTGCCGGGGCAGCACGTCGCCCCAGAGGTGGTGCATGCCGCCCTCGGGATCGCAGACGCTCATCGGGTGGAACGTGTCGCCGTGGTAGCCGCCCCGCCAGGTGCCCAGCCGGCGGCGCTGCGGCTGGCCGGTGGCCCGCTGGTACTGCAGGCACATCTTCACCGCGACCTCGACGCTGACCGAGCCGGAGTCGGCCAGGAACACATGCTCCAACCCGTCGGGCGCCAAGTCGACCAGGGCGCGGGCCAGCTCCACGGCGGGCGCATGGGTCAGCCCGCCGAACATGACGTGGCGTGGACCACCGTCGCGCGGAGGCTGACCGACGCGGCGGTGGCGGCGGACCGGGGCGAGCGGTTCACCTACTCC
>NZ_JBFBAO010000336.1:0-7693 GCF_040682255.1 Micromonospora sp. NPDC051296
GCGGCGTGGCCAGCCGCTCGTTGAGATCAGCCAACTGCTCGCCGCTGATGCCGATGCCGCGGTCCTCGACGTACAGCGAGGCGCGGTCGCCGACCCGGCGGGCCTCGACCATCACCTGCGAGTCGGGCGGCGAGAACGCGGTGGCGTTGTCGAACAGCTCGGCCACGAGGTGGACCAGGTCGTTCACCGCGTGCGCGGCGACCTCGATGTCCCGGTCGATCACCCCAAACTCGATCCGGGTGTAGTGCTCGACCTCGGACTGGGCGGCCCGCAGCACGTCGATCAGCGCGGCCGGCTCCCGCTGCACGCGGGTCGAGTCGGCACCGGCGAGGACCAGGAGGTTCTCGTCGTTGCGGCGCATCCGGGTGGCGAGGTGGTCCAGCTGGAACAGCTCGGCGAGCCGGTCCGGGTCCTCCTCACCACGCTCCAGCCGGTCGAGGTGACCGATCAACCGGTCGACCAGGATCTGGGACCGGCGGGCCAGGTTGACGAACATGGTCGCGACGGACGCCCGCAGCGCGGCCTGCTCGGCGGCGGTGCGGACCGCCTCCAGGTGGACCGCGTTGAACGCCTCGGTCACCTGGCCGAACTCGTCCTTGCTGCGCACCGGCAGCGGCTCGGCGATCTGGTTGGCCAGCTGCACCGGGGAGAGCTGCCCGGTCACCTGCGGGTCACGCAGCCTGGCCACCGCCTGGGGCAGCCCGTACTGGGCGATGGAGAGCGCACCCTGGCGAAGCTCGCGCAGGGAGCGGGCCATCGAGCGGGCCACCAGGTACGCCAGGAAGATGGCCAGCAGCAGCATGGTCAGCAGCAGGCCGGTCTCCAGGAACACCTGGCGCTGCACATCGGAGCGAAGCTCGCCGGCCTGGGCCGTCACGTCGGAGTCGAACTTCGACTCGACCGTCCGGATCAGCTTGCCGTTGGCGACCAGCGCCGCGTCCCACTGGTCGGGGGTGAAGGAGATGCTGGCGAGATTCGGGCTGATGTCGGCGGTGACCTGATTGATGTAGAGGGTCGCCTGCCGGCGGTCGCCGCCGCTGATGGTCTGGGAGTGGAAATCCGTCTCCGCCTCGGTGGCGACCGCGTTGAAGCTCTGCTGCGCCTGCTGCTGGCCGGTCTCGCTGGAGACGTAGTCCCACCGCAGGGTCGAGCTCATGCCGCCCTGGATCAGGGCGCGATGCACCACCGCCCGGCGGACGGAGAGCCACTCCTTCTCGCGGGCCACGGCGGCCGCCGCCCGCATCCGGTCGCTCAGGTCGTTGTCACCGGCGAGCTGGCTGGCCGAATCCCGGAGATCGAGCAGCTGATTGATCAACTCGTCGTAGGACTGCACCGCGTCGGTGATCTTGTACTTGCCGTTGAGCACCTGGCTGCGGGTACCCGGCAGGTCGGTCAGGCGCCCGTCGATCTGGGTCAGCAACCCCGCGAGGCTGGAGGGCAGGCCGCTCAACTCGACCCGCTGCTGCGAGTACGGGCCCTTGGCCCGGTCCACCCCGGCCAAAACTTCGGTGTAGAGGGCGGAGTACTTCTTCTTCGCGTCCGACTCGGGCTTGCCCGCCTGCTGCGGGGGCACGCCGAGGAGCAGCACCGCCGCGGTCCGCTCGTCCTGCAGGCCGTCCACCAGCGCACCGGAGTAGCCGATGAGTTCGGCGAGGTCACCGGCCCGGTTGGCGTCGTTGAGCGACTCCAGGTGGTCGACCAGACCACTGGTACCCACGACGACCGTCGCGATGGTCGGCACGATCAAGATGAGACCGAGCTTGGACCAGATCGGCATGTCGCGAAGCCGACCGGCCGGCCGGCGCAGACGCGACAGGAAGGAACCTGCCGTCTTCGGCCGTTTGCTCACGTCACCGCCCTCGTGATTGCAGCGTCCGCGTTGCCCCCGGACAACGCCCAGCAGCCGACCCGGCGGGTCGGACCATCCGAGATTCCATCACGCCGCCCCGGAAAGAGAAAGCCCAGGCTGGCCCCAGCCGGAGGTGTGATGAGATGTTGATGCAATTTGATCGCGGTCCGTCTGTCCGGAGTCACTGAAGGTAATGAAAACCCCGCACCGAGTCGTCCTTATTGCCGGCCCTTCCGGCTCCGGAAAGTCGTACATAGCGCAGCAAACCGGGCTGCCCGTACTCTGCTTGGACGATTTCTACAAGGACGGCGATGACCCATCGTTACCGCGACGGAACGGTCAGATCGACTGGGAGTCGCCCGATTCGTGGGACGCCGAAGCAGCGGTCGAGGTCATTGCCCAGTTGGCCCGCCACGGCCGGGCAGAGGTGCCGGTCTATGCGATCAACGAGGACCGTCGGGTGTCCACTCGGCTGTTCAAGCTGGCCGATTCGCCACTATTCGTAGCCGAAGGGATATTCGCCGCCGAGATTGTCGGGGAGTGCGGTCGACGCGGCCTGCTCGCCGGGGCGTACGCACTGCGCCGGCCGCGCAGCGCGACCTTCGTCCGCCGACTCGCACGGGACCTCGCCGAGCAGCGCAAGGGGCCGCGGGTGCTGGTGCGCCGCGGCGTGGCGCTGCTACGGGCCGAGCCGGCGGTGCTGCGTCGGCAGACCGGCCTGGGGGCGGAGGCGGCACGCGGCCGGGACGTCCTGCGCCGGGTGGCCCGACTGCTCGCCGGTCACCCGCCCGTCCGCTGAACCCACCCCGGCCGACCGTCGGGTGCGGCCGGGCCGCCGTCAGGCCAGCAGCTTCGCGTACGCCGGCTTGATCACTTCGTCGATGATCCGCAGCCGCTCATCGAACGGGATGAACGCGCTCTTCATCGCGTTGATGGTGAACCACTGCACCTCACGCCACCCGTAGCCGAACGCGTCGGAGAGCAGGGCCATCTCGCGGGACACCGAGGTGCCGCTCATCAGCCGGTTGTCGGTGTTGACCGTGACCCGGAAACGCAGGTCGCGCAGCAGGCCGATGGGGTGCTCGGCGATCGACGCGGCGGCGCCGGTCTGCACGTTCGACGACGGGCAGAGCTCCAACGGGATCCGCTTGTCCCGCACGTACGCGGCCAGCCGGCCGAGCGTCGGCTCGGGCCCGGGGGTGATGTCGTCGACGATGCGTACGCCGTGGCCGAGGCGATCGGCCCCGCACCACTGGATCGCCTGCCAGATGGACGGCAGCCCGAACGCCTCACCGGCGTGAATGGTGAAGTGGAAGTTCTCCCGCTGGAGGTACTCGAAGGCGTCCAGGTGGCGGGTGGGCGGGAAGCCCGCCTCGGCACCGGCGATGTCGAAGCCCACCACGCCGTGGTCACGGTGCCGCACGGCCAGCTCGGCGATCTCCTGCGACCGGGCCGCGTGCCGCATCGCGGTGAGCAGCGTGCCGACCCGAATCGGCGTACCGGCCTCGGCGGCGAGCGCGCTGCCCTCGACGAAGCCGGCCAGCACCGCCTCGACCACCTCGTCGAGGGTCAGGTCCCGCTCCAGGTGCTGCTCCGGGGCGAACCGCACCTCGGCGTAGACGACCCCGTCGGCAGCCAGGTCCTGGGCGCACTCGCGGGCCACCCGGCGCAGCGCGCTGGCGGTCTGCATCACGGCGACCGTGTGCGCGAACGTCTCCAGGTAACGCTCCAGCGAGCCCGAATCGGCCGCCGCCACGAACCAGCGACCCAGCGCCTCCGGGTCGGTGGCGGGCAGTTCGTGACCGACCTCGGCGGCCAGCTCGACGATCGTCGCGGGCCGCAGGCCGCCGTCCAGGTGGTCATGCAGCAGCGCCTTCGGCGCCCTGACGATGTCCTCGTACCGGATGCTCGGGCTCATGCTCAGACCCTAGTCCGCTGCGGTCCGGGCACCAGCTGTGGACCCGTCCACCGCGAGCCGCGTCACCGCTGGACGCCGCACTAGACTCGGGTCGTGACCGAGCGGCAGCCGTGATGGACCCTTGCGTCGTCGGCCGGCTGCGCTGCCCCGTCTGCGGTGAGCCGCTGACCGAGGTGTCCACCGGTGCCTCCCACGCGCTGCGGTGCCCGCGCCGGCACAGCTTCGACGTCGCCCGGCACGGCTACGTCAACCTGCTTGCCGGTCGCGCCCCGCACGGCGGGGACACTGCCGAGATGGTCGCCGCCCGGGCGGACTTCCTGGCCGCCGGCCACTACGACCTCATCTCCGCCGCCCTCGCCGATGCGGCGGGCGGAATCGGTGACACGTACCCACTGGTGGTGGATGCCGGTGCAGGCACCGGCCGGCACCTCGCGGCGGTGCTGGCGGCGCTGCCGGAGGCAGCCGGTCTGGCCCTGGACGTGTCCAAGCCCGCACTGCGCCGCGCGGCGCGGGCCCACCCGCGCGTCACCGCGGCGCTGGCCGACACCTGGCAGCGGCTGCCGGTGGCGGACGCCGCCGCGACGGTGCTGCTGAACGTCTTCGCGCCCCGCAACGGGGCCGAATTCCGCCGGATTCTCGACCCGGCGGGGCGGCTGCTGGTGGTGATCCCGGCCGCCGACCACCTGACCGAGTTGGTCGACGCGCTCGGACTGCTGCGCGTCGACCCGGCCAAGGCGGACCGGGTCACGGGCAGCCTGGGCGGGCACTTCACCGAGGAGTCGGCCGCGGTGCACCGGCGGGAGCTGACACTGGCCGGTACGGAGGTAGCGACCCTGGTGGGCATGGGCCCGAGTGCCTGGCACACCGACCCGGCCGGGCTGGCCGCCCGGATCACCGCGCTGGGCGAGCCGGTCCGGGTAACCGTGGCCGTCCGCCTCGGCGTCTACCGCCCGAAGTAGTCAGGTGGAGAGGTCGACCTCTTCCCAACCGGGCGGCTCGTCATGGTACGGCCCACGCAGGATCACCGCCCACTCCAGCGCCCACCGGCGCTGCCCGATCGCGTTGGCGTCCACCAGGCCGGGCAACGTCCGGCCGGCCCGGTCCACCTCCAGGTACGCCCAGTCCAGGCAGTAGTGCAGGTCGAGCAGGGCCGCCGCATCCGCCGGGTGCTGCGGCGCGGCCAGGATCCGGGAACGCCACTGCCGGAACGTCTCACCCTCGGCGATGTTCGGCAGGCGCTCCACCAGCCGCTCGTCCACCGGCATCGTGGGGTCGAGCTGCTTGGTCAGGCCGAGCGCCCAGGCCAGTGAGAACAGCGCGTCGTGGTGCAGCACGAAGGAGCGGTGGTCGCCCTTCGCCCCGGTGACGAACTGGAACTCCGGCGGGGTGACCATCTCGACCAGGTGCGAGGCGAGCAGCCAGCTCATCGCCGCCTGCGGCGGCATGCCGAAGCAGCGGGCCAGGATCAGATGCAGCACCGCGATCCGGGCCTCGATCTCCGCCGTCGGCCGCAGCTCGATCTCGTCGCCGGGCTCCCAGACCAGCGGAAACTGCGGTGGCGGCAGCGGCAGCCGCAGCCGGGACAACTCGTCCAGGCTCGCCTCACGCACCTCCCGGGGGTCGGGGGCAGGAACGATCACGGCAACATCCCTGTCTGCTCACGACGTCTCAGCGCCGACTGTCCCCCCTGGCCAGCGAGAATAGCGGCCCGAATGGTCCGGCACCATGGGGTCGGGCAACAGGTTCGCTCATTCGACGCGTTCGATCACCAGCGACGCCGGGACCGGCGGCCGCGCGGCGACGGTCACGGCCCGAGCCGCCTCCGCCAGCGCCGCCGGAATCGCCTCGGCCCGCTCGGCCCGCAGTTCGTAGAGGGGTTCCCCGGCCTTCACCGGGTCGCCGGGACGCTTGTGCAGCACCACGCCGGCCGGCACGCTGACCGGATCCTCCTTGCGGGCCCGCCCCGCGCCGAGCCGCCACGCGGCCACTCCGATGGCGTACGCGTCGACCGCCGCGACGTACCCGTCCATCTCGGCACGCACCACCTCGACCTCGTCCGCCTCGGGCATCGACGCGTCCGGGTCACCGCCCTGCGCCCGGATCATCGACCGCCAGGCGTCCATGGCCCGCCCATCGCGCAGCGCGGCGGCGGGATCGGCATCCGGCAGCCCGGCCGCGTCCAGCATCTCCCGAGCCAGCGCCAGGGTCAGCTCCACCACGTCGGCGGGGCCACCGCCGGCCAGCACCTCGACCGACTCGGTGACCTCGACCCCGTTGCCGATGGCCCGGCCGAGCGGAGTCGACATGTCGGTGAGCAGGGCGACCGTCTTCACCCCGTGCGCGCCGCCCAGCTCCACCATGGTCCGGGCCAGCTCGCGGGCGTCGTCGACCGACTTCATGAACGCGCCGGTACCGACCTTCACGTCGAGCACCAGCGCGCCGGTGCCCTCGGCGATCTTCTTGCTCATGATCGAGCTGGCGATAAGCGGGATCGCCTCGACCGTGCCGGTGACGTCGCGCAGCGCGTACAGCTTGCGGTCCGCCGGGGCCAGCCCGGACCCGGCCGCGCAGATCACCGCGCCGATGTCGCGCAGCTGGGCGGTGAACTCCGCGTTGCTCAGCGCGGCCCGCCAGCCCGGGATCGACTCCAGCTTGTCCAGCGTGCCGCCGGTGTGCCCGAGCCCGCGTCCGGACAGCTGCGGCACCGCCGCGCCGCAGGCGGCCACCAGCGGGGTGAGCGGCAGGGTGATCTTGTCACCGACCCCACCGGTCGAGTGCTTGTCGACGGTCGGCCGGGCCACGGCGGAGAGGTCGAGCCGCTCGCCGCTGGCGATCATGGCGGCCGTCCACCGGGCGATCTCCGGGCCGGTCATCCCGTTCAGCAGGATCGCCATGGCCAGCGCCGCCATCTGTTCGTCGGCCACCACTCCACGGGTGTACGCGTCCACCACCCAGTCGATCTGCGCGTCGGACAGCACCCCCCCGTCCCGCTTCGCCCGAATAACATCAACCGCAGTGAAAGCACTCATCAGAAGATCTTCCTAGTCGTCCGACACGACCCACACCCGGGCCGCATCCCCACCGATCGCCCGCGCCGCCGAAACTGGCCTGATGGCCGGAGAGCGTCACCCCGCCCAGCGAACCGGTATCTCCATCGGCGGCTCACCCTCACCGGCCCAGAAGATGGTGCCGGACGCGTCCACCACCACGACCCGGGGCGTACGGGCCAACCCCCAGGTGATCGCCTCGGCCGGGTCGTCCCAGCTCGGCCCCTCCTCCAGCACCCCGGTCTCGGCGCCCACGTCGTCCCCTGCCGAGCGCTCCCAGTAGGCCGTCCAGACCTGCTGTCCGGCCGACAGGTCGGGGTGCACGAAGACGGTGCCCCGCCCGCGCCAGGCGGCCAGCCGGTCGGGCACCACCGGCACCGGCCGCTCGCCGGTAACCGCCTCCAGGTCGGCCACGTCGAAGGCGTGCGGCAGCAGCTCGGCCATCCGCAGCGGGCCGCCCTTGGCCTCGATCAGGCACTCCGGCCCGCCCTGCTCCCAAAGCAGTTGCCGGCAGCGCCCGCACGGCATCAGCGGCTCACCGGTGGCGTCGACGCAGGACAGCGCGACGATCCGGCCCCCGCCGGTGGCGTGCAGCGAGGAGACCACTCCGCACTCGGCGCAGAGCACCACGCCGTACGCGGCGTTCTCGACGTTGCAGCCGACCACCACCCGGCCGTCGTCGACCAGCGCCGCCGCCCCCACCGGGAACTTCGAGTACGGCACGTACGCGTGCCGCATCACCTCGGTGGCCGCGGCCCGCAGCCGCTCCCAGTCGATCTCACTCATCCCGACATTCTGCCGTAGACAGCTGACCAGCTCAGACGCGGCGTCATGAACGACAGTGGTGGGGGGGGAGCTAACCCCCCCTCCGCCCCCCCC
>NZ_JBFBAO010000337.1:0-7687 GCF_040682255.1 Micromonospora sp. NPDC051296
TGTCAGACGGAAACCGAGGCGCTGGGGAGGCGAGCCGTGGACGGCAGCGAGACCTGCGCCCCAACCAGCTGGCCGCGATGCGGGCCGTGATGAAGCGGCGCGACGCCCTGGTGGTGCTGCCCACCGGCGCCGGCAAGTCGGCGATCTACCAGATCCCGGCCAGCCTGATCCCCGGCCCGACGGTGGTGATCTCACCGTTGCTCGCCCTGCAACAGGACCAGATCGCCGCGCTCAACGAGCGGCAGCGACCCGAGCTGCGGGCGGTGCGGATCAGCTCGGACGAAACGCCGGCCCAGCAGGCCGAGGCGATCGCCGAGATCCGCGACCGGCGGGCCGAGTTCCTGTTCATCACCCCGGAACAGCTGGCCAACCCCGACCGGCTGGCCGAGGTGCGCGCACTCGGGCCGGCCCTGATGGCGATCGACGAGGCGCACTGCATCTCCGCCTGGGGACACGACTTCCGCCCGGACTACCTGGCGCTCGGTCAGCTCATCGACGACCTGGGCCGGCCACCGGTGGTCGCGCTGACCGCCACCGCCTCCCCGCCGGTACGCGACGACATCGTCGCCCGGCTGCGGCTACGCAAGCCCGAGATCGTGGTGTCCGGACTGGACCGGCCCAACCTCTTCCTCGAGGTGGCGCACTGCCCCACCGAGGACTACCGGTGGCGACGGCTGATCGCGTTGCTGCGCGAGGACAACCGGCCGGGCATCATCTACGTGCCCACCCGCCGAGCGGCGGAGGAACTGGCCGATCGCCTCACCGACGCCGGCTTCCCCGCGCACCACTACCACGGCGGGATGCCGAGCACCGCCCGCACCAGGCTGCACGAGGCCTTCCTCGCCGACCGGGTGCCCATCATGGTGGCGACCTCGGCGTTCGGCATGGGCATCGACAAGCCGAACATCGCCTGGGTGGTGCACATGGCGCTGCCCGACTCGCCGGACAGCTACTTCCAGGAGATCGGCCGGGCCGGGCGGGACGGCCAGCCGGCCCGCGTACTGCTGCTGTGGCAGGCCGAGGACGTCGGGTTGCAACGCTACTTCAGCGGCGGGCTGCCCGACGTCACCGAGCTACGCGACCTGGCCGCGCTGCTGCGCCGCGCGCCCACCACCAAGAAGGAACTGCGCGAGGTTACCGGGCTGGGCCCGCGCAAGCTCGGTCAGTTCCTCGCCCTGCTGGAACAGGTCGGCGCCGCGCAGTCCCAGGCCGGACAGCGGGTCGGCGCGCCGCGCTACTCCCCCACCCCGGTGGACGCCGCCGCGGCGGCGGTGGCCGAGGCCGAGCGGCAGCAGACCCTGACCCGCTCGCGTACCGACATGATGCGGGCCTTCGCCGAGACCAGCGCCTGCCGGGGACAGGCGTTGCTGGCCTACTTCGGCGAGCAGATGACCGCGATCTGCGGGCACTGCGACAACTGCCATGCCGGCACCAGCGCGGCCGACGACGGCGCGGTGGGACCGTTCCCCGTGCACAGCCAGGTCCGGCATCCGGAGTGGGGCGCGGGACTGGTGCTCAGCTACGAGGAGGGCCGGATGACGGTGCTGTTCGACGAGGTCGGGTACAAGACGCTGTCGGTCAGCGTGGTGTCCGAACAGGGGCTGCTGGTACTCGACTAACCTGGGTCGGCCGCGCCGCGGCTCAGCTGGATATGGCCGCCGCGCAAGCGGACGAGGCGCGCGGCTCGGTGAGGACGTGGACGACGAGCGGGAGGGACACAGCCGTGATCGAAGAACCGGCGTACACCGGTTTCGGTTTCTCCGACGAGGAATGGGGGCTGCTGGTCGGCCTGCCGCAGTCGGTGCTCACCGCGGCGAGCGCCGCCGAGTCCGACGGCACCCGGGCGACGATGGCCGAGAGCGCCGCCGGCCTGGAGACCATTTCCGCCGGCCGGGAGTCGGCCAGCCCGCTGGTGGCGGCGGTGGCTGGGGAGCTGGTGGCCCGGGTGGGCGACCCGGAAACCGGTGAGGAACTGCCGGCCATCGCGCCCGACGACCCGCGGTCCTACGCCGAGGACGTGCTGGGCCGGGCGAAGGCGGCGTCGGCGCTGCTGGCGGCCAAGGTGGACGAGGGCGAGGCCGGCGCGTACCGGCACTGGCTGGTGGAGATCGCCGATCAGGTCGTCGGCGCCGCCGCGAGCGGCGGCATCCTCGGTCTGGGCGGCAGCGTGGTCACCGCCTCGGAGCGGCGGTTCCGCGACCGGCTGGCGCAGGTCCTCGACGACTGACGGGTGTGTGTCGACGGCCTTGCGGGCCCTCGACACACACCCGGCGGGTACGGCGGCACCCCCCGGAGCCGCCGTACCCGCATCCGACTCAGGCGATCCGGCGTCGGAACAGCACCGCGGAGAGCACCACCGCGAGGGCCAGCAGACCGAGGCACCAGGCCGCCGCCCGGGCCGGCGCCGAGCCGACCGGGGTGTCCAGCAGCAGCCCGCGCAGGGACTCGATGACCGGCGTGACGGGCTGGTGCTCCGCGAAGCCGCGCAGCCAGCTGGGCATGGTCTCGACCGGCACGAAGGCGCTACTCGGGTACGGCAGGAACATCACCAGGAAGGTGTAGCCGCTGGCCGCCTCGGGGGTACGGGCCAGCAGGCCGAACGCGGCCGAGAGCCAGGACACCGCCAGCAGGAACAGCAGCAGCACCCCGGCGGCGGCCAGCCAGCGCAGCGGTGCGACGGCCGGCCGGAACCCGATGGCGACGGCGACCGCCAGCACCAGGGCCGTGGACACCGTGTTGCGTGCCACGCTCGCCAGCACGTGCCCGGCGACGATCGAGGTGGCGCCGACGTCCATCGTGCGCAGCCGCTCGATCATGCCGTTGGTCAGGTCGGTGGTGACGCTGACCGCGGTGCCCGCCGCACCGAATCCAGCGCAGAGCAGCAGTACGCCGGGCACGACGTAGGTCACGTACGCGGAGCCGGTGTCGATCGCCCCGCCGAAGAGGTAGACGAACAGCAGCATCAGGATCACCGGCAACAGCAGCGAGGTGAGCAGCGCGTCCACGTTGCGCCGGGAAAGCCGGACGCAGCGGCCGATCATCACCGCGGCGTGCGTCCGCCGGACGGTCAGCTCAGACATTGGCCACCTCCGGTCGCGCGGTCACCGGATGTCCGGTGAGGGTGAGGAAGACGTCGTCGAGGGTCGCCTCCCGGACGGTGAACCGGACCACCCCGTGCCGGTCCGGATCGACCTCGTCGAGCAGGCTGCGTACCTGTGGCGCGCTGCCGTCGGTGGCCACCGAAAGCTCCAACCGGGCCGGATCGCGGTGGGTCGTCCGGTCACCCAGCCGACGCTCCGCGTCGGCGAAGCCGGCCGCGTCACGCCAGACCAGCTCCAGCCGCTGCGCCCCGAACCGGCTCTTGAGCTCGGCGGCCGTCCCCTCGGCGGCGAGCCCGCCGTGGTGCAGCACCGTGATCCGGTCGGCGAGCCGGTCGGCCTCCTCCAGGTACTGCGTGGTGAGCAGCACGGTCACGCCGGCCCCGGCGAGCTCGCCGATCACCTCCCACAGCCCCTGCCGACTGCGCAGGTCGAGACCGGTGGTGGGCTCGTCCAGGAAGATCACCGACGGGGTGCCGACCAGGCTGGCCGCCAGGTCGAGGCGCCGCCGCATCCCACCGGAATAGGTCACCACCCGCCGGCCGGCGGCGTCGGTCAGGTCGAAGCGCTCCAGCAGCGTGGTGGCGCGGTCGCGGGCCGCCGGCCCGGACAGCCCGGACAGCCGGGCCAGCATGGTCAGGTTCTCGGCGCCGGTCTGCCCGTCGTCGAGGGCCGCGTGCTGGCCGGCGAGGCTGATCGTCCGCCGCACCCGCCGCCGCTCGCGCACCACGTCGTGACCGGCGACCCGGGCGCTGCCCGAGTCCGGCCGGGTCAGCGTGGCCAGGATCCGCACCGTGGTGGTCTTGCCCGCCCCGTTCGGACCCAGCAGAGCGTGCACACCGCCGGTGGGCACCCGCATGGTCAGGCCGTCGAGGACGACGAGATCACCGAAAGACTTGCGCAGGTCGACCAGTTCGACCGCTGGCGGCCCGTTCACCATAATCACCCTCCGTTATCTGCGTATGGCATACGCTTTAATGCGTAGACCATACGCAGAAGCTAGGATGGCGGTCAAGACCGGCCTGGGAGGTGTGGGTGGACAGCCCCGACGTCGAGCTGCCTGAGAACGTCGAACTGCCCGAGAGCATCGCGCTCGCCTGGGGGCTGCGCGACCGCCCCAGCCGGGGCCCGAAACGCAGCCTCAGCCTGGAGCAGGTGGTGGCCGCGGGAATCCGGGTCGCCCAGGCCGAGGGGCTCCCGGCGTTGTCGATGAGCCGGGTGGCCAGCGAGCTGGGCGTGGCGACGATGTCGCTCTACCGGTACGTGCCGACCAAGCAGGACCTGCTCGACCTCATGACCGACCGGGCGTTCGGGCCGCCGCCACAGCCGCGTGCCCCCGGTGAGGGCTGGCGGCCGGCGCTGACCCGCTGGGCCGAGGGGAACCTCGCCGCGCTGCGCCGGGAGCCCTGGATCCGGCACGTGCCGATCAGCGGCCCACCGATCAACCCGAACTCGGTGCGCTGGCTGGAGTACGGGCTCGCCGCGCTGCGCGGCACCGGCCTGCGCGGCACCGAGCGGATCTCCACCATCATGCTGGTCAGCGGGTACACCCGCAGCTGGGCCAACACCACCGCCGATCTCGCCGAGGCCGCGGCCCGCACCGGGCAGACGCCCGACCAGGTGGGCCAGCACTACTGGCAACACCTGGCCCTGCTCACCGCCTCCGGCCCGTACCCGGCGATCCACGAACTGCTGACCGAGGCGGACGACGAGGAGGAGGACTACTACGACGCGGAGTGGCGGTTCGGCCTCGGCCGGGTGCTCGACGGCGTCGAGACACTGATCCAGGCCCGCACCGCCGCCGCCCAGCCATGACGCCGCCCGGCGCGGCCACCCACGGCCCAGCCCGCTCCTTCCGGCCCGCACGGCACGGCCGCCCCCGGCGCGGTCAGGCCCGCTCCAGCAGGGTCAGCACCGCCCGCTCGGCCTGCTCCCGGGAGATGTCCCCGGCCACCGGCGCCACCACCCCGTCGTGGAACAGGTCGACCACCCGAGGGTCCACGTAGGACGCCCGCGCCACCGTCGGGGTGTTCCCGAGCAGATCGGCCACCTGCCGCATCACCGCCACCACCGCCCGCCGCCGGGCCGTCACCGAGCGGGGCGACCCGAGCACGGCCAGCTCGGTCGCCGCGCGTACCGTCGCGTGCCAGGTACGGAAGTCCTTCGCGGTCATCTCCCCGCCACTGGCCTCACGCAGGTACTCGTTGACCTCGTCGGCGCGGACGTCCCGCCAGTCGCGCCCGTCCCAGTAGCCGAACAGCCGGTCCGCCGCCCGCCGCCGGCGGCGCAGGTTGGTCAGCACCTGGCACAGCTCGGGGTCGGAGACCAGCCGTACCTGCTCGACGCCGCCCTTGGCCGGGAACTCGAAGACCACGCAGCCCTGCCGGGACCGGGCGTGCTCGGGGCGCAGGGTGGCCACGCCGAACGTCGGGTCGTCGCCGGCGGCGTACTGGTCGCTGCCGACACGGAAGGTGCCCATGTCGAGCAGCCGGGTCACCGTGGCCAGCACCCGCTCGCGACGCAGCCCCCGCCCGGCCAGGTCCTGGCCGACCCGCTCGCGCAGCACCGGCAGCCGGCGGGCCACCTCCAGCACGTGGTCGAACTTCGCCTCGTCCCGCCGCTGCCGCCAGACCGGGTGGTAGAGGTACTGCTTGCGGCCGGCGGCGTCGACGCCGGTGGCCTGGATGTGCCCGTTGGGGTACGGCGAGATCCAGACCTCGCGCCAGGCGGGCGGGATGACCAGCGCCCGCAGCCGGGCCAGCTCGTCGCGATCGCGGACCGGCTCGCCACGCGGGTCCAGGAACGACCAGCCCGGACCCCGCCGGCGCCGCTCGTATCCCGGCCGACCCGGATCGCTACGCCGCAATCGCACGGTCCGCCCGCACCGCTCGTTCCACCTCGTCGACGGCGGCCAGCACCTCGTCGAGCCCGATGGCGGCCATCGTGGGATGGCTGCCGCTCCCGTCCCAGCTCGACCCCGCCCCCGGCCCGACCCAGAGCACCCGATGCCGCCGGCGCTCCGGCGGCGGCCCCCACCGGGTGGGCGGGACCGGTCCGAAGAGCACCACCGACGCGGTGCGGTAGCCGGTGGCCAGGTGCGCCACCCCGGTGTCCCCGCTGACCACCAGTCGGGCGTCCGCCACCAGGGCGGCCAGCTGGGCGAGGTCGGTCCGGCCGGCCAGCACCGCGCCGTCCGGCAGCCCGGCCTCGGACGCGACCCGCGCGGCGACGACCCGCTCCGGCCCGCTGCCGGTCAGCACGACCCGGTGCCCCCGCGCGGTCAGCTCCCGGGCCAGCGCGGCGTACCGCCCGGCCGGCCAGCACTTGGCGGGGACCTTCGAGCCGGGGTGCAGCACGGTGACGCCGCCGGGCATGGTCCCCGCCCCCGGGCGACGCAGGTCCAGGTCGGTCGGGTCGGCAGCGATGCCGTACCCGGCCAGCAGCCGGCACCAGCGCGTCACCTCGTGCTCGTCGTCGTCCCAGTCCGGGCCGTCGCCGTGCCCGGCGGCGGCGTTGGCGAAGGCGAGCAGCCGGGCGGGACGGGTGGCGGCGAGCAACCGGTGCGACTCCGGGCCCCGACCGTGCAGGTTGACCGCGACCTCGACCGGCCCGGCGGGCCGATCCAGCCGGTCCAGCCCGTCGGTGGGCAGCAGCCGGTCCACCCCGCCGACCAGCTCGACCAGCGGCCCGAGCCAAGCCGGCGCGGCGAGCACCAGATCCCGGTCGGAGTACGCCGCCCGCAGCGCCCGCAGCGCCGGGACCCCGGTGGCGAGGTCACCGACGCCCAGCGCACGCAGCGCCAGGATCATGGGTACGACGTCTCCTGCTCGGCGCAGACCACCAGCTCGCGTACCGCGCAGCCGGCGGGCTGGGACAGCGCGAACATGACCGCGGCCGCGGTGTCCGCCGGGTCGTTGAGGATCGCGTCCGGGCCTGGGCGGTACTGCGGATCCCGTTCGTCGAAGAAGGCGGTCCGCATCCCGCCCGGGATGAGCAGGGTGACGCCCACCGTCCCGGCCAACTCGGCGGCGAGCGCCCGGGTGAACCCGACCACGCCGAACTTCGCCGCGCAGTACGCCGTCGCGTCGCTGACCGCCTTCACCCCGAGGGTGGAGGCCACGGTCACCACGGTGCCCTGGGACGCCGCCAGGAACGGCAACGCGGCCCGGATCACCGCGGCGGTGGCCAACAGGTCGACCATGACGATCCGGTCCCACGTCTCGCCGGGCACATCGGCCAGCCGGCCCGGCACGTCGATGCCGGCGGCGGTGACCACGCCGTCCAGTCCACCCGCGCGCTCGGCGAGCCGGCGGGTTGCCTCCTCCGCCGCCCGGGTGTCGGCCAGGTCGCACTCGACCCAGGGCACGCCGTCGCCCGGCGCCTGTCGGTCCAGCACCAGGGGCCGCCCGCCGGAGCGGGCCACCGCCGCCACCACCGCGGCACCCAGCCCGCTCGACCCGCCGGTGACCAGCACGGTCCGCCCGGTGCCCGGCGCGCTCACTGCGCAGACTCTTCCTGTCGGCGGTCTCGTCGGGCACCGTGTCTGGTGCCGGCGATTTCGGGTCGTCGGCGCACCTGGTCCCCACCGG
>NZ_JBFBAO010000338.1:0-7608 GCF_040682255.1 Micromonospora sp. NPDC051296
CCTCAGCGGTCAGCGAGAAGCCGAAGACGTCGGCGTTGGCCCGGATCCGCTCCGGGGTCACTGACTTGGGGATCGCCACGGTCTCGTGGTCGATGTGCCAACGCAGCACCACCTGGGCCGGCGAGACGTTGTGCGCGCCGGCGATCCGGGTCAACACCGGGTCGGACAGGTCGCTGGTCTTGAACGGGCTGTAGCCCTCCAGCACCACCCCGCGGTCGCGGTGCTCGGCGTGCCGCTGCCGGTCGTACAGGAACGGGCTCCACCGGATCTGGTTGACCGCCGGGTTCTCCTCGGTCGCCTGGATCAGCTCGTCGATCTGCCCGGTGCCGAAGTTGCTCACCCCCACCGCCCGGGCCAGGCCCGTGTCGCGGGCGGCGAGCATCTCCCGCCAGGCCGGGATCAGGTCGCCGGGCTCGCTCGGCGGCCAGTGCAACAACCACAGGTCGACGTGGTCGACGCCGAGGGCACGCAGGCTCGCCTCGATCGTCTCCCGTTCCCGGCCGACCCGCTCGGGCGGCAGCTTGGTGGTGATGAAGACGTCCTCCCGGCGCAGCCCGCTCTCGCGTACGGCCCGGCCGACCTCCTCCTCGTTGCCGTACATGGTGGCGGTGTCGATGTGCCGGTAGCCGGCGTCGAGCGCGGCGAGCACGGCCCTGAAGCCGGCCTCGCCGGTGGCCTGCCAGGTGCCGAACCCGAGCAGGGGAATCCGGACGTCGCCGGGGAGGACGGCGGTGGGGTGGTCAGCGTGGTCCATACCGACCGTTTTACCCCCAATGACCCCTGCCACGCCGAGGTTCGGGTGGGTCCACCTGCCCGGCGACCGGGCGTGCCGGGCCGGTTTGCCGGAGAATGCGGGTGTGGCTGACCGGCTGGAGGAGTACCGGCGCAAGCGGAACGCGGCGCGTACCCCGGAGCCGGTGCCGGCCGAGCGACCCCGCCGGCGGCGGGCCACCGGAGACCGGGCCCGGTTCGTCATCCAGCAGCACCACGCCCGCAGCCTGCACTGGGACCTGCGGCTGGAGCACGACGGGGTGCTCGCCTCCTGGGCGGTGCCGCGCGGGCTGCCCCGCGAGCCCGGCCGCAACCACCTCGCCGTGCACACCGAGGACCACCCGATGGAGTACCTCGACTTCTCCGGCGAGATCCCGGCCGGCGAGTACGGCGGCGGGCGGATGACCATCCACGACCAGGGCACCTACCGCTGCGAGAAGTGGCAGGACCGCGAGGTGGTGGTGGAGCTGCACGGCGCGCGGACCGCCGGGCGGTACGTGCTGTTCGCCACCGGCAGCCGGGACGGCCGGAACGGCCGGGACTGGATGGTGCGCCGCACCGACCCGGCCCCGCCGGACTGGACCAGCATGCCGGAGCTGGTCGAGCCGATGCACCCCACTCCGACCGGCCGGCTCCCCGCCGACCAGGCGAACTGGGGGTACGAGCTGCGCTGGGACGGCGTACGGGCGATGGCGTACGTCTCGGGTGGGCGGCTGCGGCTGCTATCCGGCACGGGCGAGGAGATCACCGGGACGTACCCGTGGCTGCGCCCGATGGCCGAGGCGCTGGCCCCGACCGAGGCGGTGCTGGACGGCGTCCTGGTCCGCATCGACCGAGCCGGTCGGGTCCGGCCGGCCCGCGGCGGGCGGGCCACCGCCGACGCCCAGTACCTGCTCGTCGACCTGCTCTGGCTGGAGGGAATGAACAGCATCGACCTGCCGTACCCGCAGCGCCGGGAGCTGCTCGACGGTCTGGCGCTGGCCGGACCGCACTGGCAGACTCCGCCGTGGTTTCCCGGCACCGGTGCCGAGGCCCTGCGCACCGCGCGTGAGCAGGGGCTGCCCGGGGTGGTGGCGAAGCGGTTGGACTCGGTCTACCAGCCGGGGCGGCGCAGCCCGGCGTGGCGCAGCGTCGACGCGAGCTGAGACGGCGAGGAGCATCGTGTACCTGACCCACCTGGAGTGCCCGCGCTGCGGACGGGAGCACGACGCCGGCGTACCGCAGAACCTCTGCGAGTGCGGCTCCCCACTGCTGGCCCGCTACGACCTGGCCGCGGTGGCCCGGATGGTCGAGCCGGAGCGGTTCGGGTTGCGCCCGGCCGACCTGTGGCGCTACCGGGAGCTGCTGCCGGTGGCCGACCCGCACTGCGTCACCACCCTCGGCGAGGGGTGGACGCCGATGCTGCGCGCCCCGGCGTACGGCGCCGAGATCGGCGTCGACGAGTTGCTGGTCAAGGACGAGGGGCTCACCCCGACCGGCTCGTTCAAGGCGCGCGGGGCGGCGGTGGGCGTGAGCCGGGCCCGGGAGCTGGGCATCCGGCGCATCGCCATGCCGACCAACGGCAACGCGGGCGCCGCGTGGGCCACCTACGCGGCCCGGGCCGGGCTGGGCGCGACGATCGCGATGCCGCTGGACGCACCGAGCATCTGCCGCCGCGAGTGCGTGGCCGCCGGCGCCGACCTGCGCCTGGTCGACGGCCTGATCAGCGACGCCGGGCGCCGGGTCGCCGCGCTCGTCGCGGCCTCCGCCGGCACCATCTTCGACGCCGGTACGCTGCGCGAGCCGTACCGCCTGGAAGGCAAGAAGACGATGGGGTACGAGATCGTCGAGCAGTTGGGCTGGCAGGTGCCCGACGTGATCGTCTACCCCACCGGCGGCGGGGTGGGGCTGATCGGCATCCACAAGGCCCTCGACGAGCTGCGGGAACTGGGCTGGGTCGAGGACAAGCTGCCCCGACTGGTGGCGGTGCAGTCCACCGGCTGCGCACCGATCGTGCGCGCGTTCGCCGCCGGGGAGGACCGGGCCCAGCCGTGGATGGACGCACACACGGTGGCGTACGGCATCACCGTTCCGGCGCCGCTCGGCGACGAGCTGATCCTGACCGCGCTGCGGGCCACCGCCGGCACCGCGATCGCGGTGGACGACGCCGAGATCCTCACCGACCTGCGGAACTTCGCCGCCCGGGAGGGGCTGCTGCTCTGCCCGGAGGGGGCGGCCTGCCTGACCGCCGCCCGGAAGCTGCGGGCCGGCGGGTGGATCCGCGCCGGCGAGCGGGTGGTGGTGCTCAACACCGGGGCGGGCGTGAAGTACCCGGAGACGGTGGACGTCTCCGGCGTACCGGTCTTCCCGAGCTGACTGCGACAGGTGGTCAGGCGGTCGGGGGTTCGTCCTGGCCGGCGGCCTCGGCCGCGTCGGCCTCCTCCTTGGTCCGGTGCACCGCCTGATCGGCGTGCTCGGGCGGGCCGTAGACGGTGTAGAGCACCAGCGGGTTCGGCCCGGTGTTGACGAAGTTGTGCCGGGTACCGGCCGGCACCACCACCAGGTCTCCCTGCACGACCTCGCGCCGTTCGCCGGCCACGCGGGCCTCGCCGGTGCCGCTGACGAAGGTGAGGATCTGGTCGATGCCCTCGTGGACCTCCTCGCCGATCTCGCCGCCGGCCGGGATGGTCATGATGACCAACTGGGTACGCTGCCCGGTCCACAGCACGCGCCGGAAGTCCGGGCTCTTCTCGGCGACGGTCGCGATAGTGAAGTGCTCCATGTCAGTCACATACCCCGTCGCGGGCCGGCACACGCCGGGAATCGCAAATGGTGGAATTGGCCACGGTTCGAGGGTTTGGAGCACCGCCGAGCGGGGATCGACACGACCGACCGGGAGTGTCCGGTCACGCCAGGTCCCCGCTGACGTACCGCCGTACGGCTGCGGTGGTGGGAGACGGCCGAGCGCGGCGACGTTTCGATCCTCGGGTCGAACGGCGCCGCGCGCTCGCGCGCGGGCCGACTCCGCTCGCGCCCGGGGTCGTGCCGGAGGTGTGCGGCCACAGGGGCGTCAGGCGAGCACGGCCAGGTGGAACGGCCGGTCGGCGGACGCCCCGGCGCTGTCGAAGGTGGTCACGAAGACCGCGTTCGGGATGCCGGTACGGCCGGCGACCGCGATCTGCCCGGCCGGCGCTAGGCCGGTGCTGCCGGGCAGGCCGACGGTGCCGACGCAACTGGCACCGGTCACGTCCTGGTCGAAGACGACCTGGTACATCCCGGTGCGCAGCCGGTTGGCCGTCGCCGCGCCCAGCCCTCGGACCAGGTCACCGTCGGCGCTGACCACTGCGAACAACACTCTCGCGGTCAGTGGCATACCGACGCCGGAGCAGTTGGTGTGCTCGGCGTCGGCGCGGGCCGTGGCCTCGTCTCCCGGCGCCGGCTGCGCCGCCCATCTGCTCCTGGCTCGCGCGCTGGACATCGGACTCCTCCAGTCGGCCGGCCGGCCCTTGGCGTGTTGAGTTGGCTGTGGCGCCTTGAAGGGGGATCAGCGACGATCGGTACCTAAAGGGGGATCAGCACCCTTTGTGCATCGAACGTATGTCGCGTTCCCGGCCGGCAGCCAGGCGTACGGCTGTCCGATCAAGGACAGTCGATCCTTCGATCATGCCGTTGACCTGCGGCGGAGCGAGACCGCGCATGGTTCTCAATCGTCATCGTCGGGCTCCAGCCAGGGCACGCCGGCCACGCAGCGCACCTTCAGCTCGTCATCGCCACGAGGGCCGACGAACTTCACCTCGGCATCGTCGTCCGGGCCACGGTCGACGTCGTCCACCTGGTAGCCCTGGTGCGCGTACCAGTACACCAGGTACACCCCGCCGGGTACGCACTCCGCCACCACCCCGCCACCACGGGTGGCGAAACTGCGCCGGTTGCCGGGCTCGGCGGTCGGGCTGGCCGGTGCCGCCGTCGGGACCGGCGGGCCGGACGTCGGGACGCCCGGCGACGTGGCCGGGGCGGTCGGCGCCGGTTCGGCCAGCGCGCGGGCGATCTCCTCCTGGCTGCGAACGCCGCCCGGGGTACCGGTGAGGCTCTCCCCGACCAGGCGGATCGCGGCGACTCCGATCAGGGTGGCGAGGACCGCGGTGGCCAGCCACCCGGCGACGGCGAGGATCGTACGACGGCCCATCACCCGACTATCCCCGATCGCGGGTTGGGGCGACCTTCGGGCAACGCTAAGGGAGGGTTAACGAGCCCGGCCGGCCCGCGTCGCCGGGGATACCCTGCCTGCTGTGGCCCGCCTGCTGCTCATCGAGGACGACCTGACCATCCGTACCCCGCTGGTGCGGGCGCTGCGCGAGCGGGGACACGCGGTGGCGGCGGCCTCCACCGCGATGACCGGGCTGCGCGACGCGCTCGACGACCGCCCCGACCTGGTCGTGCTCGACCTCGGGCTGCCCGATCTGGACGGCCGCGAGCTGCTGCGGATGCTGCGGGCGGTCAGCGCGGTGCCGGTCATCGTCGCCACCGCCCGGGACGACGAGCGGGAGATCGTCCGGGTGCTCGACGCCGGGGCCGACGACTACGTGGTCAAGCCGTTCACCGCCGCCCAACTCGACGCTCGGGTCCGGGCGGTGCTGCGCCGCGGGCCTAGCGGGCCGACCGGCGAGGATCCGACCGTGGTGGTCGGCGGACTACGGATCGACCCCCGGTCGCGGCAGGTCAGCCTCGACGGCGAGCCGGTCGAGCTGACGCCCCGCGAGTTCGACCTGCTGCGGCACCTGGCCACCCGGGTCGGCGAAGTGGTGACCAAACGCGAGCTGCTGACCGAGGTGTGGCAGATCCCGTACGGCGGGGCGGACAAGACCGTCGACGTGCACCTGTCCTGGCTGCGCCGCAAGCTCGGCGAGAGCGCCCAGCAGCCGCGCTACCTGCACACCGTGCGCGGGGTCGGGGTGCGGCTGGTCTCCCCGGAGGTCGGCGGGTGAGGGCGCGGCTGGCGCTGCTGGTCGCCGCGGTCAGCGTGCTCATCGTGATCGCCTTTCTGGTGCCGCTGGCGTTGCTGCTGCGTACCGCCGCCGAGGACCGGGTGACCGTACGGGCCACCGCCGACGCGCAGAGCCTTGCCCCGGTGGTCGGCACCGCCGACACGGACACCATCCGGCTGACCGTCGAGCAGCTCGCCGCGGAGTCCGGCCGGCCGGTCAGCGTGTTCCTGCCCGACGGCACCGTGCTCGGCTCACGCAGCCCGGTCACGCCGGCGGTGGCGTTGGCCGGACGGGGGCAGAGCCTCACCGCCGAGACGGCCGACGGTCGGGAGGTGGTGATCGCGGTGCAGGGCCGAGCCGACGGCACGGCGGTCATCCGCACCGTCGTGCCGTACGCCGAGATGACCACCGGAGTGGGCCGGGCCTGGCTGGTGCTCGCCCTGCTCGGGGTGTTGCTGGTGCTGATCGGTCTGGCCGTGGCCGACCGGCTGGCCCGCACCCTGGTTCGCCCCATCGGCGAGCTGTCGGCGGTGTCGCACCGGCTGGCCAACGCCGAACTGGACGCGCGGGTGGACCCGGCGGGCCCGGCGGAGCTGCGCGAGGTGGGCGGGGCGCTGAACCACCTGGCGGGCCGGATCCAGGAGCTGCTCGTGCAGGAGCGGGAGCAGGTGGCCGATCTGTCGCACCGGCTGCGGACTCCGGTGACGGCGCTGCGCCTGGAGGCCGAGTCGCTGCGCGACCCGCAGGACGCGGCCCGGGTCACCGAGGCGGTGGACGGGCTGGAGCGGGCGGTGACCGGGCTGATCCGGCAGGCCCGCTGGCGTACCCCCGCCGCCGGCGCGGTGGTCACCGACGCCGTGGTGACGGTGGCCGACCGGGTGGCCTTCTGGTCGGTGCTGGCCGAGGACACCGGCCGCTCGGTCGACCTCGACCTGGCACCGGGCCCGCTGCCGGTCGGGGTACCGGCCGATGAGCTGGCGGCGGCGGTGGACGCGCTGCTCGGCAACGTCTTCGCGCACACCCCGGACGGCACCCCCTTCGCCGTGCGGCTGGCACCCGCCGGCGATCAGGTGGTGCTGACCGTGGCTGACGAGGGCCCCGGCATCTCGGCGGACTCGGTGCGCCGGGGCACCAGCCAGGCCGGGTCGACCGGCCTCGGGCTGGACATCGCCCACCGGGCGGCCCAGGCCAGCGGCGGCCGGCTGGAACTGGGCGAGCGGCCCGGTGGCGGGGCCGAGGTGCTGCTCCGACTCGGCCCGCCACGGGCCTGACCCCAGCCCGGAACCACAGCGCGGACGGCTTAACCCGGCCTTAGTGTTCGGACAGCGCGCTGCTATCGCGCCGGCACCGATCCTCATTGCAACAACCGAGGAGAGGTGGAGACGATGAAGCGCAACCCCCTGATCATGGCGTCGGTCGGTGGCGCGGCGGCGGTGCTCGCGGCGGCCGGGGTGTTCCTGGGTATCACGGCGGCCGACAACGACCGGGCCGGGCAGACCACCCTGACCTCCGCGACCAGCGACCCGACGACGATCGGCGTCCCGGATGACGACGCCACGCCGGACGACAGCGGCACCTTCGGCACGCCGGGCGACCCGACCAACCTCCCGGCCGAGCCGAGCAACGTCCCGGCCAACCCGGGCGGTGCCCCGGCCGCGCCGGGCAGTGGCGCGCCCGGCAGTGGCGCCGACGTGGTGAGCCTGAAGCGGGCCGGCGAGATCGCCCTGGCGCACGTCGGGGGCGGCCGGATCACCGAGATCGAGCGGGACCGGGAGCACGGCCGGCCGGTCTGGGAGGTCGAGATCATCAAGGGCGGCACCGAGCACGAGATCGACATCGACCGGGAGACCGGCGCGGTGGTCAAGGCCGAGCA
>NZ_JBFBAO010000339.1:0-7600 GCF_040682255.1 Micromonospora sp. NPDC051296
CGACCTGACCGTCTCGACCCGCATCAGGTGGGACGGCAGCACGTCGCCCTGGCAGTGGATCTACGCACTCGGCACGAACAACACCCGTTACCTCTTCACCACCCCGTACAACGGGGACGGTCGGCTCCGCACCGCCATCACCACGGGAGGCGGTGGCGCCGAGGCGCAGGTCACCGGCTTCGCGCAGCTGCCCGGCGGCCAGTGGCGCACCCTCACCACCACCCTCGACACGGACGCCGACCGCATCACCACCTACCTCGACGGTGTCGCGGTGGCGTCGGCCCGGACCACCATCTCCGCGGGCGACCTGCTGACCGGCTCGGGCACCATCGCCGGTTACCTCGGCCGGTCCTTCTACCAGGATCCGCTGTTCGCCGGCGCCGTCGACGACTTCCGCATCTACCGGAGCGCGCTCTCCGCCGAGCAGGTCGCCGAACTGGTCGGGGGAGCCACTCCCAGCCTGACCGGCCTGTCCCAGGCCACGTTCGACGTGCGGACCTCGATCGGCACCGCGCCCGCGCTGCCCGCCACGGTCCGCGCCTCCTTCACCGACGGCTACGACCGCGCGGTCGCCGCCACCTGGAACGCCGTCGATCCCGCCGACTACAGCCGCCCCGGCGTCTTCCGGGTCACCGGCACGGCGGCCGGGAAGCCGGTCAGCGCCGCCGTGACGGTGGTCCGCGAGGGTGAGTTGACCATCGACCTCGCGACGAACACCGGCGACTTCCACGGCGGCGCGGCCGGGGCCCTGTACGGGCTGTACGCCCCGGGAGTTCCCACCAACAACCTCATCGAGGGCATGAACCTGCGTACGGTCGCCACCAAGGGACAGGACGGCGCCCAGCATCCCGGCTCCGACGCGCTGGAGATCGTCAAGCCGCTCGCCGACAGCACGAACGGCGATGTCTACGTCCGCACGACGGACTTCTACCGGGGCTTCCCGTACCAGTGGCCCGGCAACACCCCGGACGCGAAGCTCGCGGGGTACCTGCAGGTCCTCGATCGGCAGTTGGACCAGATCGCCCAGCTCGACCCGGAGTACCGGGACAACATCGTCATCGAACCCTTCAACGAGCCGGAAGGGAACATGTTCGGCACCGGCCAGTGGAGCTACAACCGGGTCAGCTGGCTGAACAACCCGACCGACTACTTCCGCGCCTGGGACCAGGCGTACGCGATGATCAAGCAGAAGCTGCCCGACGTCCGGATCTCGGGGCCGAACACCAGCGTCCTCTACACCCAGGTCAAGGGATTCCTCGAGCACGCCGTCGAGGCCGGCACCGTCCCGGACATCGCCACCTGGCACGAGCTGAGCCACCCGGCCCAGGTACGGACCAACGTGGCGCGGTACCGCGAGTGGGAGGCGGAGGTCTTCGCCGGTACCCGCTACGAGGGCCGGAAGCTGCCCATCAACGTCAACGAGTACGCCTTCAACTACCACACCTCGGTACCCGGACAGATGGTCCAGTGGATCTCCGCGATCGAGGAGTCGAAGATCGACGCGATGATCGCCTTCTGGAACATCAACGGCAACCTCTCCGACTCGGCGGTCCAGGCCAACCGGGCAAACGGCCAGTGGTGGCTGTTCAACGCGTACGCCGGGATGACCGGGCACACCGTCAAGGTCAGTCCACCGTTCCCCGGCCAGAACTACAGCCTCCAGGGCGTGGCCACGCTCGACGAGGACCGGGCCCAGGCCAGGGCGCTGTTCGGCGGCGCGGCCGGCAGGGCCTGGATCAGGTTCGACAACGTTCCGGACGTGATCGGTGGCCAGGCCCGCGCGTGGATCCGGGAGATTCCGTGGACCGGGCAGATCGGCGACTCGGCCGCTCCGGAGATCATCGCCGAGCGGGTGGTGGACGTGACCGACGGCATGGTGGCGTTCGACTTCGGCGGCGACCTGCCGACGCTGTCGGCGTCGTCCGCGTACGAGATCGTGCTGACGCCGGCCGGCACCGGCGAGCCGACCGCCGTTGCCCCCACCCTGTGGAAGGGCAGCTACGAGGCCGAGGACGCCGCGCACCGCGGCAGCGGCTACAGCCGCAACGGCCCGGAGGGTTCGCCGTCGGACGTGTCGAAGTTCTACACCTCGGGCGGCTACAACGTCGGTGGGCTGCGGACCGGTTCGGACGTCGTGCTCGACTTCACCGTCGACGTCCCCCAGGACGGCAGCTACGACCTGGGCGTCTTCGCCAACTCGCTCAACACCTTCGGGCTGGTGCAGGAGCAGGGGCCGACCAATGTGTTCCTGCGCGTCGACGGTGGCGCCGAACAGGAGCTGTTCCTGCCACTGGGCTACAAGTGGGTGGTCTGGGACCACACCGACACGACCGTGCAGCTGACCGCGGGTCGGCACGTCATCTCGCTGGCCGCGCGAAGCCTCGACGGAAGCCGGGCGACCAAGGGTGACGCGATCGTCGACCGGATCACGCTCTCGCTGCCGAACCCGGCGGCCCGCGCCAACTACGAGGCGGAACTGGCCGACCTCGACGGCGCGACCCCGATGCACGCCGGCCCGCGGCTCAACGGCCGCAGCGTCTCGGGCTCCGGGGTGGTGGAGGTCGCTCGCGGTGACTCCGTCACGTTCTGGGTCTACTCGGCCGAGGACGCGGAGTCGACCATCACGGTCCATACGCTGGCCGGCGGGAATGGTCAGTTGGCCGTCAACGGGCGTGCCGTCGGCCGCGTCGCCGGACCGTCGTCGGCGGTGGCGGTGTCGTTGTCCGGCGGGGTGAACAAGGTGACGGTGACAGGCAGCGCCGGACGGCTGCTGCTGGACCGGATCGAGGTCAAGCCCACGACGGGCAACCTCAAGGTGGTCGAGTACGAAGCGGAGCAGGCCGAGCTGGCCGGTACGGCGGAGGCCACCACGCTGACGCTGGCCAGCGGCGGGACGGCGGTCAGCGGCATCGGGGGTGAGCCGGGGAACCAGAACACCCTGACCTTCACCGTCGACGTCGACCGCGCCGGCGTGCATGCCATGCGGGTCAGGTACGCCAACCCCGAGCAGTCGCAGGCCTCGCACTACAACCCGAACCCGATGACCCGCCGGGCCGACCTGTCGATCAACGGCGGCGACGTCGAGAGTGTGCTCTTCCCCGGCTCCTTCCACCGGAACAACTTCTGGGAACTCACCGTCCCGGTGGAGCTGAAGAAGGGCCGCAACACCATCACGTTCTCCTCTGAGGAGGCGCGCAACTTCGACGGTGTGACGTACAGCGATAGCCTCTGGCCCGGCATCCTGCTCCGCTCGAAGCACGCGCCGGTGATCGACAAGATCTCCATCGCCAGGTTCAGCAGTTGACGGTAGCCACGACAATGACCGCACTCGCGGCGGCCTGAACACCCGTACGGCCAGCCGGTCCAGCAGCATGGATCGGCTGGCCGTACAGCCGTGCCGGGGCCGCCGAAGCGCTTCGGCCGTCGGGTGTTCCAGTGACGACAGGAGGAATCGTGGTCACGATCGGCGATGTCGCCCGGGCAGCCGGGGTGTCCCGCAGTACGGCGTCGTACGCGCTGTCCGGCAAGCGAGCGATCTCGCTCGAGGTGCGGCAGCGGGTCAACGAAGCCGTCCGGGCGCTCGGCTACACGCCCAACGCCGGGGCCCGAGCACTGGCGACATCGCAGACGATGGTGATCGGCCTGCTCGCCCAATTTCTGGAGGGCGAGTTCGCGCCGGCCATGCTCCAGTACATGCTGGGCGTCTCGGACGCGGGCCGCGAACTCGGCTACGACACACTGCTCATCACCGAGGCCGACGGTGCCCACGCCCTGCGCCGGATCACCGACTCCCGCATGGTCGACGGGCTCGTCCTGCTCAACGTCGCCCACCAGGACGTGCGGCTGCCGGTCCTGCGGGCCGCTCCGCAGCCCGGCGCGCTGGTCGGGCTGCCCGGTGACTGCTCCGGGGTCGACGTGTTCGATCTCGACTTCGAGGACGCCGGCCGGGCGATGGTCGACCATCTGTACCGCCTTGGCCACCGGGAGATCATCCTGATCTCCCAGCCGGAACTCGTGGTGCAGCGCGGCGGCGCCTGGGTGTGGCGCCTGCGCAACGCGGCGCTGAGGCAGGCGCAGCGGCACGGGATGGTGCTGCACGCGGTCTTCGGCGAGTCACGGCAGCCGGCGGTCGGCCGGTCGCTCAACGCGGTGCTCGACACCTACCCGGACGCGACCGGGCTGCTCATCGACAACGAGGCGGCCGCCGCGGCGCTGCCGATGGTGCTGCACCTGCGGGGTCTCGAGGTGCCACGGGACATGTCGGTCATCGGTCGCTACTCGGACGAGTTCGCGCAGATCTTCTCCCTGCCCTATTCGTCCATCGACAGCGCTCCCGACCGGCTGGGGCGCCTGGCGGTCCGGCAACTCGTGCGCAGAATCGCCCTCGAAACGGAGAGCGAGGAGCCCTACGTCCTGCGACTGATCGCCCCGGAGTTCGTCGACCGGGAGAGCACCGCACCACCACGCGGGTAGCACCGTTCCGGCCAATACACTGACCGGTATGAGTGAGTCTGCGGAGGTGACGTCGCCCGCCCGCGCCGGCTCGTGGCTCGGGCTGGCAGCGGCCACCGTCATCGCCGTGGCGGCCTGGGTGGGCTACTGGTGGTTGGCCGTGCCGCGTTACGACATCTGCGCGGCAGTCCTGCCCGCGCCGGCCGGCTGCCGGATCGCCGATCGGATCCCCACCGCGACACTGTGGACGGCCATCGTCGCGGTGCTCTACCTGGCCACGGCCGCCCTGGCCGTCGTCCGTCCGCGCGGTCGCTGGTGGCCGTTCGGCGTGGGAGTCGCGGTGCTGGCCATCGCGGCGTTGTGGGGCTACCGGGCGGTGCTGTACCAGATCTGACGAGCGACCTGCACTGCCGGCGGTTCGCGCGGTGAGCGGGCGGGCCGGGCGCTTGCCGCAGCGCCCGGCCCGAGGAACTAACAGCCGTAGACCGAGACACAGACCCGGATGTCGTACGGGTGGAAGTCCGCCTGCATCATCGGCCACGACGAGATGATGCCGACGGGCTGCCCGTTGACGGTACCGGAACCCCAGTTCAGCCCGACGAACATGACGTCGTTGGTGAGCGGGCTGTTGGTGACGCGGAAGACCGGGCCGCCGGAGTCGCCCGGCTGGGACGAGTAGGTCCCGATGTACTGGCAGTTCTGGGCGATGTTCGGCATGTCCTCGATGTTGCTGATCCGGACGCAACTGCTGGTGACCGTGCCGGTGCTCCTCCCCGAGGTGCGCCCGACCCCACTGATCGCGCCGGTGGGCGTCCCGGTTGCCGTGATCCGGTACTTGTCGGTGCCGTTCCAGTTGATGGTGCCGGTGGTGGCCGGCCGGGCGATCCAGCCGGTCGCCGTGCTCGTGTAGTCGCCTTCGAACGTCCCGAACGCCGCGTCGCTAAGCCGGCACCGGTAGCCGGACGGGCACGCGAGCGCCTCCGAGCCGTACGGGTTTCCGGTGTACAGCGAAGGATCGAGGATCTCGTAGCCGATCCGGTTGGCGGTGTTCCACAGCGCACCCCAGGGAATGCTCGGCTGCCAGTGGTAGACGTAATCGGTCTGCGCGTAATCCGTCGAACAGTGCGAGTTGGTCAGGTAACCGGTGAACTGTGGACTGGTGTTGACCAGGCGGGCGGTGACGCCCAGCGTGCACTGGCCGGTGTAGAAGATGGTGCCGATCGGCCCGATGACCGGAATCGCGTACGAGATCTGCTGACCGCCCGTCACCGGTCGGTGGTCGTCCCGCAGCGATTGGGGGCCGAAGTTCGCCTCGACCACCTTCAGCGCGTCGCGAGGGATGCCTGCCTTCTCCGCGTGCCGAACGACGGCGGCCCGCGCTCCCAGGTCGTTGACCCCGACGGTGACGGTGTTGTTGCGCTCGTCGGCGTCGGTAAAGGTCACCGCCCCGCCCGGCAGCAGCGCGTCCATCGCGGACTGCCACTTCTTCAGCTGCGCGAACGGGTAGGAGACCTGGACGGTCTTCACGCGGGCATCGGTCTTGGCGAGCGCCTTGGCGCCCTCATTGAGCGCCGGCACCCCGGCGGGCTGCTGTCGGAGAGCGCTCCGCACGTCGGCGGCGACCTGGGTGGCCTTGGCGCCGGTGCCGACGACCGCGATGGTGGTCACCGGCCCCGCGGGGCCGTCGTCCAGCCAGATGCCGGCAAAACCCGCGATCCCGCTGGTCGCCCGCAGCAGTTGCTCGTCCTCGTCGCCGGCCAGCTTCGGCGCGGCGCCGCGGTCGACGCCGGCCAGCGCCTCCTGCACCTTGGCGCGTTCCTCGTCGCCGGCGACCAGCGCGTCCGGCGGCACGTCCGCAGTCTCGCGGGCTCCGGCCGCCTGGGTCTGTCCCGCGACGATCGCCGTGATCAGCACCGCGAGGGCGACTGAAGAGCCGACGACCCGTCTTCCCATGCGCATTCTTCCTCCCAGACTCCATAGTGGTCGGACGCGCGATCTTATCAGCCAACGTCAATGCGAGAGAAGAGCGAAGCGGTTTGCGAAGGATGGGAATTGTTAGCGGAGAAGGCTCCGGACTTGGTGGCGACCGGCCGTTGTCGGCGAGTTTCCTCGGAATTCGCCGTCTCTTTCCCGAACAGGTGCGTCGTCGTCAACCGAGTTCGTCGGTGCGCCCCCGTTCCAGGTAGACCGTCCCCACCTCCACGTTGCCGGAGGTGGTGGTTTTGGCGTTGCTGGCCAGCAGCTCCCCGGTGCGTGGGTCGAAGAGCAGGTACTCGCGGTCGTGGCCGGCGGGGGAGGGCCGCGGACCCTGGCCACGGCCGGCCGAAACCGCGATGCCGGTCCGCCCGACGGGGTCGGTGTCCTCGCCGTGGCACACCACGCCGTCCGTGGCGGCGAGGAACCGCAGCACCGCGGCCCGGTGCGCGGAGTCGAGGACCCGTTCGCGGTTCAGGTCGGCGACCCGGGCCAGCGCCTGCGCCGGGCCGTTCTCCCGGGGCTGGTACAGCGCCTGCTCCATCGCCGCCGGGTCGGCGGCCGGCAGGGCGGTGACATCCACGTCTCCGGGGGCCAGCTCCGTCGTCCTGGTGGTCTCCGACTCCACCTCGCGATGCTGCTCGAAGTACTCCCGGGATTTCTCGTCCGGGTAGGTCGGCTCGCCACGGACCACGCGTGCCCGTCCCGAGCCGTCCTCCGCGAGCCACCGGATCGTTTCCTCGCTGTACCAAATGGTCGCCATGCCGGCGTGCTCTCCCGGCATCTCCACCGAGCCGCCGCCTGCCCAGGTCATCCGCAGGTACTCGTACCGTCCGGTGCGCCCGTCGTAGGGAGTGGCCGCCAGATGGTCGGCGATCGCCGCCAGGCAGGGAGCCGACTCCGTCGTGGAACCCGGCGGAAGGTACGGCTGGGGCGAGGCCGGCGGGCCGCCGACACCACGCACGACCACGATCGCAGTTGCCACGACGGCAAGAGCCGCGACGGGTACGACCCACACCGCCCGCCGCCGGGGCGGCACGGCCGTGGCGTACGACGTGACATCGTCGCGGGCGCGGTCGAGCACCGCCTCGACGTCACCCGGCCCGACCTGCACCGCGCGCGCCGGGTCAGCCGCCTCGAACAGTTCCCGCAGGCGCTCGCTCATCGCACTCCT
>NZ_JBFBAO010000340.1:0-7573 GCF_040682255.1 Micromonospora sp. NPDC051296
CCTGGTCCTGGAGGTGGTCGCCACCGCGGCCGGGGGGCGCCTGCCCGCGCTGGACTCGCGGTGAGCCGGATATGTCTGGGAACGATGAACTTCGGGTGGCAGCTCGGGGAGGCCGACAGCCACGCGATCCTCGACCGGGCGGTCGGAGACGGCATCAACTTCGTGGACACGGCCGACATGTACGGGGCCCGGGACTACGAGGGGACCAGCGAGACCTACATCGGTTCGTGGTTCGCCACGTCGGGTCGACGGGACGAGGTGGTGCTCGCCACCAAGGTCTACCAGCCGATGGGCGACGGCCCGAACGATCGCGGGCTGTCGGCGCGGCGCATCGTCGCGGCGTGTGAGGCCTCACTACGCCGGCTCGGCACCGACCGCATCGACCTCTACCAGATGCATCACGTCGACCGCGCCACCCCGTGGGAGGAGATCTGGCAGGCGATGGACCTGCTCGTCGCGCAGGGCAAGGTGCTGTACGTCGGGAGCTCCAACTTCGCCGGCTGGCACCTGGTGGCCGCGCAGGCGGTCGCGGATCGGCGGCGCTCGCTCGGCCTGGTGTCGGAGCAGTGCAAGTACAGCCTGCTGACCCGACACGTCGAACTGGAGGTGGCACCGGCCGCGCAGGCGCTCGGGATCGGGCTGCTGCCCTGGTCGCCGCTGGCGCAGGGGGTGCTGTCGGGTGCCCTGCGCAAGCACCGCGACGGCGCTGCCGGCCGGACGACCTCACACGCCGCGGCCCGGGTGCTGGAGCACCGTCAGGCCCTGGAGCCGTACGAGGATTTCTGCGCCGAACTGGGCCTGCACCCGGCCAGGGTGGCGCTCGCCTGGCTGCTGTCCCGCCCCGGCGTGACCGCGCCGATCGTCGGCCCGCGCACCCCGGACCAGCTCGACCTGGCGGTCGAGGCGCTGGAGACGAGGCTCGATGATGACGCCCTGGCCCGGCTGGACGAGCTGTTCCCGCCGGTGGGCAACGGCGGCCCCGGCCCCGAGGCGTGGGCCTGGTAAGGCGGACGCCCTGCTCAGGTCGTCACCGTAGGCCGGCCGATACCGGGGCAGGCCAGCCGGACAACCCCGGGTGAACAACAACTCACTCGGCTTCCACTCCCTTGATCTTGCTGTTAGCTTTTGCCAAGTCTTTGCAAGAGCCATGGGATTGCATGTGGAGGTACGGTGACGGCCACCCTGCCGACGGGTCAGGAGGACCTGCTCGGTGTCGCAGCGCAGCAGCGCCGGACCGGGGCCTGGCTGCTCGCGCTGACGGTCGGATTGATCCTGACCGGGGTGGTTGCGGTCGGGTCCGGAGCGATCGGCATTCCCCCGCTGACCGTGGCCCGGATCATCGGGCACCAGCTCGTCGGCCTGCCGGGCGAAGTGACCTGGACCCCGCCGCAGGAGGCGATCGTCTGGCAGGTCCGGCTGCCCCGAGTGCTGCTGGGCATGCTGGTCGGCGCCGGACTGGCGGTGTGCGGGGTGGCCTTGCAGGCCATGGTGCGCAACGTGTTGGCCGACCCGTACCTGCTGGGCATCAACTCGGGAGCCTCCAGCGGCGCCGCGGCGGCGATCCTGTTCGGGGCCGGCGCGGGATTCGGGCAGTACGCCCTGTCCACCAGCGCCTTCCTCGGTGCGCTCGCGGCGTCGCTGCTGGTCTTCCTGATCGCGCGCAGCGGCGGCCGGGTGACCTCGATCAGGTTGCTGCTGTCCGGGGTGGCCGTCGGTTACGCGCTCTACGCCACCACCAGCTTCCTGATCTTCGCCTCCGGGTCCGCCGAAGGTGCGCGCTCGGTGATGTTCTGGCTCCTCGGGTCCCTGGGGTTGGCCCGGTGGAACGCCCTGCTGGTGGTGGCCGCGGTCGTGCTGGGCGGCACGATCATCTACCTGACCATCGCCGGGCGGCGGCTCGACATCCTGGCCATCGGTGACGAGACCGCGCAGACCCTGGGCGTGTCACCAGACCGGTTCCGGATGCGCCTGCTCGTGGTGGTCTCACTCAGCGTCGGCGTGCTGGTCTCCGCCGCCGGCAGCATCGGGTTCGTCGGGCTCGTCGTGCCGCACCTGGCCCGGCGCATCGTCGGGGCGCCGCACGTACGCGTGGTGCCGGTGGCCGCCCTGCTCGGCGCCATCCTCCTGGTCTGGGCCGACGTGGTCGCCCGGGTCCTGCTCGCCCCGCAGGAGATCCCGATCGGCATCATCACCGCCCTGCTCGGCGCTCCCTTCCTGCTGCTCCTGATCCGCCGACTGCACGCCTCCGGCGCATGAGCGCCCCATTCCGTCGAGGAGAATCGATGAAGGCAACCCGTCTCGCCGTCACCGCCACCACGTCCGCCCTCGTGCTGCTCGTCGCCGCGTGTGGCGGCGCCGGTAATGAGCCGGCGGCGGCCGGCCAGGGCAACCCGGTCACCGTCACCAACTGCGGGGTGGACGTGACCTTCGACGCCGCGCCGCAGCGGGTCGTGCTGCTCAAGAGCGCGGCCGTGCCGTACCTGCACGCACTGGGCGTGCTGGACCGGGTCACCGCGCGGGCCGGGCAGTACCCCACGGAGTACTACGACGCCGCGACCCGCACCGAGCTGGACCGGATCCCGCTGCTGACCGACAAGACCGACACCAGTGGCCACCTACAGATCTCCAAGGAGGTGGTGATCAGTCAACAGCCGGACCTGGTGCTCGGCGAGGTCGACAACCTCTCCCGCGACACGCTCTCGGCGGTGAACATCCCGCTGCTCGAAGAGCCCGCGATGTGCCCCGACAGCACCGACGTGCCGACCTTCGACAGCATCTACGCCCAGATGCAGACGTACGGCAAGGTGTTCGGCCGCGAGGCCGAGGCCGCCACCGCGGTCACCGCGCTCAAGGAGCGGATGACCAGAATTCAGACCGAGGCGGGTCCGTCGTCCGGACGCACGGCGGCGGTGCTCTACCCGACCGTCGGCGGAGGCACCACGTACGCCTACGGCACGGCCAGCATGGCCCACCCGCAGCTGGAGGCCGCCGGCTTCCGCAACGTCTTCGGCGACGTGCCGGAGCGGGTCTTCGAGGTCACCGTCGAGGAACTGCTCGGCCGCAACCCGGACGTGCTGATCCTGCTGTACGGCGACGGCGACCCCAAGGCCGTCGAGCAGGGGCTGACCGGTCTTCCCGGCGCCGAGAAACTCAACGCCGTCCGCTCCGGCAACGTCATGACCCAGCTGTTCAACTTCACCGAGCCGCCGACTCCGCTGTCGATCGACGGTCTCGAGCGGATCGTGCAGCGGTTCAAGGCCGGCGCGTGATCCAGGCGTCGGGAGTCTCCTGGCGCTATGGCGCGAACCCCGTGATCGACGGGATCAGCGTGACCGCGCGGCCCGGCCGCGTCCTCGGGCTGATCGGCCCGAACGGCAGCGGCAAGACCACGCTGCTACGCCTCCTCTACGGGGCACTGCGCAGCGGCACCGGGCAGGTCCTGGTGGACGGCGACGACCTTTCCGGCCTGCCGTCGCGGGAGGCCGCCCGCCGGCTGGCCGTTGTCGTGCAGGAGACCGGCGGCGAAACCGCCCTGACGGTGGCGGAACTGGTGCTGCTGGGTCGCGGGCCACATCTGTCGACGTTCCAGCGTACGGGCCCGGCGGATCACGCGATCGCCGCCCGGTGCCTGGCCCGGGTCGGCGCCACCCACCTGGGCGCTCGGGCCTTCGGTCGGCTCTCCGGCGGTGAGCGCCAGCGCGTGCTGATCGCCCGCGCCCTCGCCCAGCAGGCCACCCACCTGCTGCTCGACGAGCCCACCAACCACCTCGACATCCGCTACCAGCACGAGATCCTCCACCTGGTACGCAACCTGGACACCTGCGCCATCGTCGTGCTGCACGATCTCAACCTCGCCGCCCGCTACTGCGACGACCTGGTGCTGCTGGGCCGGGGCGGGGTGGTCGCCGCCGGCACCACCGACGAGGTCCTGGACCCCGCCGTTCTCGAACCCGTCTACGGCATCGGCATCCAGCGCCTGGAACTCGACGGCGCCATCCACCTGCTCTTCCACCCGATCGACCATCCCGCCGACGAGAGGATCGCCGCATGACCACCCAGGACCGCATCAACGCGTACTGGACCGGCCGCGCGCCGGGCTACGACGAGTACCAGCAGCGCCCCGACCGTCTCGCCGCCGACCAGCAGGCATGGTCAGCGATCTGGGCCAAGGCGCTACCTCCCGCGCCCCTCGACGTGCTCGACGTCGGTACCGGCACCGGGCAGGTCGCCATGGTCCTCGCCGGACTCGGCCACCGCGTCACCGGCATCGACCTCGCCGACGGCATGCTGGACCGCGCCCGCCAGCACGCCGCCGCCATGGCCAACGGTCCGGTCATCCAACACGGCGACGCCGTGCACCCGGACTTCCCGGCCGCCAGTTTCGACGCGGTGACCAGCCGGTACCTGATGTGGACGCTGCGCGAACCGGAAGCCGCGGTGGCGAACTGGGCACGCCTGCTACGCCCGGGCGGCACGGTCGCGGTGGTCGACAGCACATGGTTCCCGAACGGCCTGGACAACGCCTCGGAGAACTTCGTCGGCTTCTACGACGCTCAGGTGCAGTCCGCGCTGCCCCTGGCCACCGCAAAGTCCATCGACCACACCGTGGCGGTGCTGGAGCGAGCGGGCCTGGCGGAGGTCACCGTCACCCCCTTGACATCGATCTTCGACCTGGACCGCCAGTTCGGTGTCGCACCGAATCACGAGCACCAGATGCAGTTCCTGGTCACCGGCCGAATCTGAGCGGCCGGCGTACGCGAACGACGGCGCTGGAGGGTGTCCGGTTCGCCAGAATCAGAGCATGAGTGAGGATTCCGCGGGCGCCGGCGCACCGCAGCGCCCCGACATCCACCAGCGCCGTCAGCGGACGCTGCAGCGGATCACCACGTTCACCGACGGGGGCGTGGCGATCGCCCTGACCCTGCTGGTGCTTCCGCTGGTCGACTTCGCCGATCAGAGCACGGCTCGGCAGTCGGTGGCGCAACTGTTCTCCCAGCATCTCGGAGACATTCTCTCCTTCGTGGTGTCGTTCCTGGTCATCGCCTTGTTCTGGCGAACACACCGGCACCTCTACGAACAGATCGTCGATTACGACGAGTTCCTCCTCGTGCTCAACACGGCGTGGCTGATGGCGGTGGTCTTCCTGCCGTTTCCCACCGCGCGGCTCTTCGTCGAGACGCGCCTGCGCACCGATTCCGCGGTTCTCTATCTCAGCAACATGCTTGTCATCAGCCTCCTTGCGCTCGCTCAGGTCTGGTGGGTCAACCGCCATGCCAACCTGCGGGCCTCCTCGAGTCCGGGAGGGGCGCGGGCGCTGGCACCGCCCGTCGCGCTGTCGGTGATCTTTGCCGTGGCAACCCTGGTCGCGCTCGCCTGGCCGACCGCTGGGCTGCTGGTACTCGTCTGCCTGCCGCTGGTGCAGATACTCGCCGCCCGACTCTCCAGATCACCTAGAAAGTGAGCCCGGATCGAACGCCCCTTGGAGCACCGTGCGCCGAACAGTAGCCCAGCATCACCGCGACCCTGCGTAACCACAACCCAGACCGCCACCGGTCACCCCACTCGCCCCTTTGCTCTGCTTCAACCCAGGCGATAGCACCCGACCGGCACCAACACGGCGGACCACGACCACAGCATGCGCCAGCAGCAGACACAACCAGTGACCATTGCGCCGGTTGTAGCAGAGCAAAGGCGCACAGGGGACAGGGGTCAAGGACGGGCAGACCAACGCCAGCTGTGACGATCAAGAGCCTTCCGGCGGAGACCACTCGGCTGGACGAAACCCATAGGGACACCCCCGCTGGCGGGTCAGGTGACCTGTTCGAGCAGCTTGGCGGCGGTGGACGCGCCGTCTGCGGCCCGTAGCCGGCGGCCGATGGTGGCGGCGGCGGTGCGGTGGGGGCCGTCGCCGAGCATGTGCTCGATGGCAGCGCGCAGAACGGTTGGCGACGCCGACCGGTTCACGACCGTGGCCGCGCCGGCGCGGGCGACGGCCTTGGCGACCAGCGGCTGGTCGGCCAGCGACGACATGGGGATGAGGACCATCGGCAGGTCGTGTGCCAGGGCCTGCATGGTGGTGGCGTGGCCGGCGTGGCCGACGACCATGCGTACGCGGGGCAGGATCTGCGAGTGCGGCAGGAACCGGTGCACCTCCACGTTGGCAGGGGCCTGAAGCTGCCGCGGGTCGACGCCGTGCCCGGTGGTGAGGGTCACCCGGACGGGCAGGTCGGCGACGGCCCGGAGGAGCGAGGTGAGCACCGTCGACTGCCCGACGTAGTAGACGGAGCTGAGGCTGATCAGGATGTGCGGCTCGTCGGCGTCATGTGGAGCTGGTGTGGGCGCACCGGGTGGCCAGACCGGGCCGGTGAACACGGCGTTCGCCGGCACCGACTCGGCCAGTTCCAGCTCCCGCAAGGTCACGATCAGGTTCAAGGCGGACTGGTCCCAGAGGCGGCTCGGCGCCAGCCCTTTCACGCGCCCGGCCAGGCCGACGGCGCCACGGTCCAGCCCGTTTCGCAGGTAGGCGTACAGCGTATGGGTGAGGGTGACCTGCCGGACGCCCAGATCCTGGGCGGCTCTGATGGCGCCGAGCATCATGCAGTCCACAACGGCCACGTCGGCCGGTTCCCGGCGCAGGCTCACGGCCACATCCGTGCCGCCGGCCCGGTCGGTGCACAGCCGCAGGTACTTCCACGCCCACTGGGCGTTGCCGGCCGGAGCGGTCGCGGACCACGGGCGCGCCTGCCGATAAGGCTCGAATGGCAGCCCGCCGGCCGTCACCGCGTCCCGCTGTTGCGGATGGCCCAGCACCCGGACGGTGTGACCACGCCGGCGCAACTCGGCGGCGATCCCGAGCGCCGGTGGCACGTTGCCGCCACCGTCCCAGGTGACGAAGAGAAATGAGGTCATCGTCGTTCTCCCAAGATCGACGCGATCAGCCGCAGCACTCGTTGTTCGGCCTGCTGCCGGGGCAGGCGGCGATCGCGGGTCAGCAGCTTCCAGGTGTAGAGATCGGTTGCGATCACCAGGAGATCGATGATCGCCTCGTGCTGGTCGGCCGGCCGGATGGCCAGGCTGGGCGCGAACAGCTCGCGAACCCAGTTGTCGTGGAACTGGCGGCCCTGCGCGGTGACGGCATTCGCCTTGGCGCTGCCGCCCTCCTGCGCCAGCAGGCGCAGCATGGTCTCTCCCCAGCGGTCGTAATGGTCGAACAGCGCCGACACGGCTGCACCCACGTCTCCGGCCGGCGCTGCCCGTTCGGCGGCGACCTGCTGGCGGGCGTGCGCGACCGCCGCCTCGAACAGACCGCCCCGGCTGCCGAAGTGGCGTAGCACGGTCTGCACGCTCACCCCGGCCGCCGCGGCGATGTCGGCGAGCACGATGTCGACTGACGCTTGCCGCAGGACCAGCGCCACCGTCTGGTCGAGGATGCGCCGGCGAGTGCCGGCGGTCGCTGCCGCCCGCGCGGTCTGCACGTAGGGGCGCCGCCCGGCGCCGCCGCCGACCGTCCCCGCGCCCCGGCCGCCCACCACGACGCCCGCCCCGCTGCCGCTGCCCACCCCGAACCCGACCC